>MPOY01000381.1 GCA_001896715.1 Methanoculleus sp. EBM-46 | reverse complement strand
GCAGGCAAACGGCGCCGACGGGGTGACCTCGACCTTTGCAACCGGCGGGCTTGGTGCCGGCTGGGCGGATGCAACCCTCCGAAACGTCATGCTCTCCTCAAAAGACGCCCTGTATACGTTCAACGGCGCTCCCTGTACGGGTGCGGACTCATCGATCACGTTCAGGGCGAACGCCTGGGACGTCAGGACCAACCTGACCGCCGGCAGCGAGAGCCGTCTCACGTACGTGCCGAACGGCGGATCGTACAAGACCACGCTCGCAACGCTTGCCGTGAGATACCCGGTCTCCGGAGGGGACGCCCCCGATATCACGGTCTCGACCCTTGCGCCGAACAGCGGCGAGGTCTTCTCCGCATCCGAGAACACCTACACGGCGACGGTCACGAACATCGGCGCCGCCGACGCCGGCGCGTTTGCGGTCGGGTTCAACGCGAGCGGAGCGGCCGGCACGGTTCCCGTCACGGGCCTCGCGGCCGGTGCGACCGCTACCGTCACCTGGACCGACGAGACCATCCGCAACGCCGGCGACGTCGTGACGATCACGGCGACCGCTGATGCCGCAAACAGCGTCGCCGAGGCCGACGAGGAGAACAACCATAAGACTCTTGTAAAGACGGTCGTCCACAACGGCTACCGCGGCAAGCGCTGGACCGGCGGAGAGGACATCGCGACCGTGAAGACGTACACCGTCCGCGGCGATCTCGTCTACTCTTCCGGCAACAGCACCTACCTCTCCGCCAGCACCTACCCGAACTGGGCCGGCTACGCCGTCTCCTGGACGGCCGGCGATCTTGTGGTCCCGGCGAACGCCACCGTGGCGGCTGCCCGGCTCTACGTCCCCTACACCTGGGACAAGGGCCCGGTCTTCCCCTCAAACGTCACCCTGGCCTTCAACGGGAAGACCGTTGACCGGGCTGCCTTCTACGCGGACGAGAAGATGTGGGGGTCGTCCTGCCCCTACGGCATGACCGCCTACGACGTCACCGATGCCTTCAGCGTCGCCGGCAACACCGCCGTCCTCACGAGCACCTTCCCCGGCGGCGGCAACGTCTCGGTTCGCGGGATGCTCCTTGCGGTCGTCTACGACGACGGCAGAACCGCCCCGCACACGGTGCTGGTGAACGAGGGCTTCGACCTCCTCTACGGCGGCGCGGCCCAGGGGACAACCCCCGAGCAGGCGACGGCGTATGCCCCCTTCGCCATCGATGCGAAGGACGCCGTCAACGCCCGCCTGGTCACCGTCGCCCCCGGTGCCGGGCCGACAAAGGGCGACCTCCTCTTCAATGACCGGGTCTGGACCCGCGTCTGGAACTACACCGGCACGACCCAGATCGGGGTTGACGACCGCGACGTGACGGCGCTCCTTGCCGGCGAGAACCTGGCCGGGTTCCGGAGCGACGCCGACTACATGGAGGCTGCGGCAGCCTTCCTGGTCGTCGAGTACCCGGTCCCGGCCGGGGATGCCGCGATCACCCTCTCCCCGGGCTGGAACTTCGTTTCGACGCCCAAGAGGCTTGCTGACGGTGCGAACACCTTCGCCATATTCGATACGGTCGATACCGCCGCCCACTCGATCCAGCTCTACGACGGTCTGGAGCGGAAGTGGAGGCAGGTGGCTCCGACCGACCCGTTCCGGCCGCTCGATGCAGTCTGGGTCTACGCAAACAAGACCTGCACCGTTCCCCTGACCTTCGCCGCCGGCACACCAGAGCTTCCGCCCGCAAAAGACCTCGGGAAAGGCTGGAACGCGATCGGGTTCACCGATACCGTCCCTGAGACGGCGAACTACACCCTGCAGTCTCTCGGCGATCACTGGTCCATCCTGATCGGGTTTGATGCAGGCATCCAGGAGTACGATACATCGATCGTCCGCGGCGCCACCGGTCCCCATGGGGATGAGCGCCTGATGCGACCCATGCAGGGCTACTGGCTGTACGTGAACGCGGCAGATACGCTCGGCAGTCTCAGCGGGTGAGAGGAAAGGCGTGCGACAGGGCATCACCCTCCTCCTCGCCCTCGTCGCCGGCGCTACGGCGGCCGGGGAGGTGGCACCTCCTGCCTTCCCCCACGAGTTCTACGGGAGCATGACGATCGACGGTGCAACAGCCCCGCCTCCCCTCAAAAGCCATGATGAGGACCGGGATCGCAGGTAGCAGCCGGCGAGCGCCTCCACGATCCCGCCGGCAGGAGGCCCGGGCAGTCGTTTCTCCTGCACTCCCGGTGGCTGGCCGCGGCAGCATCGGGATTATCCGGCGCCCCGATACGGAAGTCGATGCAGGTGACGCTTCCGTCGATCGGGCTTCCCGAGGGCCATGCCCGGGACGAAACCGGTGCTCCGGTGCCGGCAGGGTGGGGATTCCTTCGGGGCCCGAAAGGTAAAATTACCGATCCGGCCAAAATTACCAGTACAGATCCCGACCGTGGATACTCAGGGAAACCCGGCGGGGTTCGGGGGACAGCACCCATGAGCGATTACCAGGACAAATTCAGCAAGATCGTCGATCTTCTTGAGGAGCGGTCGCCTCAAGGACTCTCTATCTCTGCGATCGCCCGCGAACTCGGGATGAACCGTGCTTCCGTCTCCAAGTACCTCGAGATGCTTCAATCAAGCGGGGATGTGAGCATGCAGCGTTTCGGCAGATCAAAATTATATACACCGGCGCATCAGGTTCCCTTCTCGGAGCTCTTTGACCGTCTCTCCAGCGCGATCGTCATCCTGGATGCGGATCTTCGCATTCTCATGGTAAACACAAGTTTCATCAAGGCCCTCGGCATCCACCGCGAGCGAAACATCATCGGTGCGCCGCTCTTTGACTTAAACCTCCGCATCCTCTCAGATCCGGCGATCAGGCGAAATATCGAGAGGATCCGGGCTGCCGGACCGTATCTTGCCGAGATGCAGCACATTGAGGATAGCACGAACCATATCCATCTCATCGAGTTCGCCCCGATCGCATCCCGCGCAGGAAAGCCCGGGATCATGATCAGCCTCCGGGATATCACGGCATGGAAGAATGCCGAGGTGGCCCTGAAGAACTCAGAAAAGAAGATCCGGACGATCTTCGAGACGGCCCCGAGCGGGATCGTCTTTTTTGCGGTCGACGGCACCATTCTCAACGCAAACCGCGCGTCCCTGCGGATCCTCGGTCTGAAGGATTTTCAGGAGCTGGTGAACGGGAACATCTTCGATATCTCCTGCTATAAAGGGAAGATTCTTGAACTGATCCGGCAGGGAAAGGTCGCCGAGACGGAACTCGTCTGTGATTTCGACCTCCTGAAGCAGGAACAGCGAATCCCGAGCTCCCGATCGGGCATCGCCTACTTTGATGTTGTCTTCACCCCTATCGCCCTCGATGGTGGGGGAGCTCCGCGCGAGTTTGCCATACTCTTCTGGGATGTCACCACGGAGCGGTTGACCCGGAAAGAGCTGGTGTTCAAAGAAACCCGCTACCGATCGTTCTTCGAGAATACCTGCAACGGTGTCCTCATCTACGAACCGGTCGACGATGGCAACGAGTATATCTTCAAGGATATCAACCATGCTACAGAGCAGATCCTCCGGATGAAGAAGGAAGATCTGATCGGGAGAAAACTCTTCGAGGTCTTCCCCGATCTCCCCGACCCCGATGTTCGGAACGCTCTTATCCGGGTCTTGAAAACCGAAAAGCCTGAGTTCCTGCTGCCCCTCCAGTATCGGAAAGGGAAGGATTCTCCCTGGATCTGGCACTATATATTCAAACTACCCTCCGGGGAGATCGCATCGTTCATGATCGATGTCTCCGATGCTATTCGCGAGGATGCTGAAGGGCCGCTCCGGGCATGCGGTATGCATAGGCAGCATTCCCGGGATCAACCGGCTCCGGTGTCCCACGCCGATTGATTCATGGGGGCGCCTGGACAGCGTATCCGGAGGTGGGACCCATGCCCGAACGCCGATGCTGGAAAGGCGGTCGTGTGTGAAACGCTGTCCGGGAAGCGGCAGCATATGGGGAGGAGAATGCCGATCCCCCCTCCGGCCTTCTTCCGGGGCCTTCTCGCTCCTGCCCTATTCGCGCGAACAAATAACCCAATGGAGTTAACTTATGGTTTCAATATAAAAATATATTGTTTATTGATTAACGTTGCACCGCACCGGCGCCTGCCGGCCTATCCGCATGCCACAGTACACACGATGCCAGGAAGGATGTTATATTTCACATTTATTCAATAATTGAGAAAATCACTGCAATTTTAATCCAGGGGCGGGTGCCGCACCGCCTGATATCCCGTATAATTGTCGGAGTTATTGTTAATCAATAAACAACACCTATATCTACAGTTAGATATATTACTTCTTATGTGGACGACCAGTCCGCATACGACAGAATCGGAAGAGAACCATTAACGGGGTAGGATGGCCTTGGTCCGCTACAGGCAAGTGGGATTGACGTGCGGGCCTCAGCTGCCGTACCAGTGTTTTCATTGGCGCTGGTAACATATCAAGATTAGGGTAGTCTTGCCTCCGGATAGGGTACTCTGCCGATCGACAGGAGACCAGTACCATGAAGACACAGATCGGTTACTTTGCATCTCTGGAGCAGTATCGCCCCATGGATGCGCTTGAACAAACAATCAGAGCAGAAAAGGTCGGCTTCGACTCGATATGGGCGGACGACCACTTCCATCCCTGGTACCACGACAATGCGCAGTCGGCGCAGGCCTGGGCCTGGATGGGTGCAGCGCTCCAGGCAACCAAGAGAGTATTCATCTCGACCTGTATCACCTGCCCGATCATACGCTACAACCCGGCAATCGTCGCGCAGACGTTTGCCACCCTTCGGCAGATGTACCCGAAGAGAGTCGGCGTTGCCGTGGGTGCCGGCGAGGCGATGAACGAAGTGCCGGTGACCGGCGTATGGCCGAGCGTTGCCGAACGGCAGGACATGACCGTTGAAGCTATCGAAGTGATGCGGAAGCTCTGGGAGAGCAAGGAGCCCGTCACCTTCAAGGGCAAGTTCTTCACTCTTGACAAGGCGTTCATGTACACCAAACCCGACGATGAGGTCCCGCTCTACTTCAGCGGCCTCGGCCCCAAGGGTGCGAAACTCGCCGGCATGTACGGCGACCACCTCATGACCGTTGCAGCCGCCCCGTCGGTTCTCAAGAACGTCACCATCCCCAGGTTCGAGGAAGGCGCCCGCGAGGCCGGAAAGGACCCGAGCAAGATGGAGCGCGCGATGCTCATCTGGTACTCGGTCGACCCCGACTACGAGAAGGCGGTCGAGGGCAACCGGTTCTGGGCGGGATGCCTTGTCCCCTCGATGTTCAAGTACAAGGTCTACGACCCGAAGGAAGTCCAGCTCCACGCAAACCTCGTCCACTGTGACACCATCAAGGAGAACTACATGTGTGCCACGGATGCCGAAGAGATGATCAAGGAGATCGAGCGGTTCAAGGCGGCAGGCATCAACCACTTCTGCCTCGGCAACTCGAGCCCGGATGTGAACACCGGCATCGATATCTTCAAGGAGATCATCCCTGCCGTCAGGGATTGAACCGGGCATCCCCGGTCCATCCCCATTTCCCGGAGGAACGATGGAAAACCAGAGCATTGCCCGGCTCATGGAGGAGGGTGCCGCCTTCTTCTCCGCCGGGGAAGCGGGCAGACGGTTGACGTGGTATACGAATCCGGCGTGGACCGGCGTCTCCCTGGCGGATCTTGCGCCGGGAGCGGATACAAAGGGGTCGTTCACCTCCCACTTCGTCAGGATTAGGAAAGGCTGCGAGGTTCCCGACCATCTCCACGAGAGCCAGTGGGAGTGGAACGTCATCCTGGACGGCCACGCGAAGATGGTCCTCGACGGGAGGGAGATCCCCTTTAAGCCCGGAGACACCTTCACCACGCCGCCCGGTGTCCGTCACGCCGTCGTTGCCGGTAAGGAGGATGTCGCGCTGCTTGCGGTATTTGTTCCGGGTCCGGCATGACGGCAGGGGTCTTTCGCCTCATTCTCCCCGATACCACACCTCCGCGTCCGGTGCATCCGGGTGCGGGGATCCCCTCCCCACTCCCTGTATCTCCCCGCTGAAAGATCGGCACCTTCCCCATATGGGCCGATGGAACCCCGGGGCACCTTCAATATCCGCCTCATCTTTTTTTTATATTGGAGCATCACCCGCGCCGGGCGCACTCCTCGACGAGCCATCCGGCGAGCATCCTCACCGCCGCCCGTGCCGGGCTCTCCTGCGGTATACCGACGATCGGCGTCCCCGCAAGGTCCGCCTCCCCTACGCCCCGGTCCTCCGGTATCCGGGCGACAAGGGGGAGATCGCTCTCTACGACGGCATCGCCCCGGTCACGGTTTACGGCGAGGAATACCCGGTCGCGCGAGAGGCCGAGCCCCTCCGCGAGGTCGCGGATGCGGCCGGCGGTCCGTATACCGCGGGCAGAGGGATCGCTCACGATCAGGAGGACGTCCGGGTTCTTGATCGTTCCCCGGGCGATATGCTCCATACCGGCCTCGGAGTCCACGACGACGAACCGGTAGCCGCGTTCGAGCGTCCCGATGCACTCGGTGAGGAGGGCGTTCGGGAAGCAGTAGCACCCCGACCCCTCCGGCCGGCCCATGGCGAGGAGGTCGTAGCCCTCCGCCTCCGCGAGAGCCCGGCGGAACCGGTATTTGACGTAGCCCGTCCTGTCCATGCCCGGGGGTATGGCCCGGGTGAAGGCTTCCTCCCGCATGCCCCCGAGCGTCTCCGTGAGCGCGATCCCGAGCGCCTCGTGGAGGTTTGCGTTCGGGTCGGCGTCCACGGCAAGGATTGGCCGCTCGCCGGCCGCGATAAGCGCATCGATCAGGAGCGCCGCGATCGTCGTCTTCCCGGTACCGCCTTTGCCGGATATGACGATGGTGCAGGGCCGGGTCATGGCTCCTCACCCCGGAGGCGGCGGGAGAGCGACGCGGTTGCTGCCATGATCTCGATGGCCTCCTCCTCGTTAGCGTTCCGGATCCCGCAGGTCGGCGTGATCAGGGATTGGCGGTCGAAGAGATCGGGGTCGATCGTCTCCGTCGCCCGGGCGCGGATCTCTTCGAAGCGGGAGAAGAACACGTCGGGCTTCTCCGCCGCAAAGGCGGCGTGGTCCGCGGGGACGATACCCCAGGCCACCACGCCTCCCCTCTCCATGTAGCGGGCGATCTCGTCGGCATACAGCAGAAACTCGCGGGCGTAGGTCCAGGCGTCGACGGAGACCACGGCCGGCGCAAGACCGAGGACGAACCCCCAGTCGGTGTTGGCGCAGCAGTGGATCCCGAGCCCCCCGTCGAGGAGGGCGGCGATATCCTCGAAGGCTGACGCCGCCACCCCGGCATCCACCGGGACGACCGCCGAACCGAGCGACGCGAGGTAGGGGTCGCTCAGAACCACCAGGGTCGCGCGTGCGCCCATCCGCTCCCGCATCGCGTTCTCGCACCACCGGGCCCGCAGGCCGAGGAGTTTTCCGAGCAGGTCGGCATACTCCGGGTCGTAGAGGATGGGCCGGCGCGCCTCGTCCACCACCTGCATGCCGAAGGTCACCGGGCCGGTCACCTGGCACTTGACGAGCAGTGCGTCCGAGAGGTCGCGGCCCATCATGGCGTGGAACCCCGACCCATAAGCCTTGCCGACCCGGTAGGGCTCCGCGTTCCGTTCAAGGTAGTCGAGCAGGACCTGCTCCATCGCCTCAGAGGGATCGGTGCTTCGGTCGATCACGAGCCTGCCGTCCCGGACCACCCCGCCGGGGAGATGTTCGGCATCGGCAAAGACGATCGCCTCGAGAAACCCCCGGTTCGGCAGGGTGGGTACATAAGGGATCCGGGGGAAGGCCGCGAGAACCGCCCGGCACGCCTCAATCGGGTCGCGGTGGGGGAGCGCCCCCACGCCGGTCGCGAGGAGCTCCGGCGGCGGTATCATGCCTGCCACGACCTCACCCCCTGTCTCGCCCGGCACGCCTCAAGTGTCTGCTGCACGTGCGGGAAGAGCGTAAAGTCGGTGTGCGGCAAAAAGCAGCTCGATGTGTACCGGTCCATGAAGGACGGCTCGGCGTTCAGCTCGATGTAGGTGATCTTCCGGGCAATCGCGTCGAGCTCCTTTCGCCGCTTGCGGTCGAGCAGGGCGATGTTCGCACCGGTGATCGCCCCGTTCCCGATGTTCTCCACACGCTCCAGGGATATCTCGGGTATCAACCCGATGGTGATGGCGTTCTCCTTATTGAGGTAGTTCCCGAACGCCCCTGCAAAACAGACCCTGCCGATATCCCCGGGCATAAGGCCCGCCGCGTCGAGGAGCGTCATGCAGGCCCCGTGGATCGCTGCTTTGCTCATGATCAGGTTCCTGATGTCATTTTCGGTGATGACGATATCCTTCCCGAGCGACGTCTCCTTTTTCCAGACCACCACGAACTCCGGGTAGTACTGCCCTTTCCGGACCCGCGGATGGCCGATCTCCAGGTTGATCCGTCCCGTCCGGTCGATGACGCAGGCCCGGAAGAGCTCCGCGAGCAGGTCGATGAGGCCCGAGCCGCATATCCCCCGCGGCCGTGCACCGTTGATCGTCGAGCAGGTCGGTGCGAGCGTCTCGGCGTCGATCCGGGCCCGCTCGATCGCACCGGGGTTTGCCCGCATGCCAAAGAGCACCTCCCCGCCCTCCAGGGCCGGCCCTGCCGCGCCCGCACAGGAGAGCATCCAGTCGCTGTTGCCGAGCACCGCCTCGAAGTTCGTGCCGATGTCCACCATGAGCGTGGGTTCTTCGCGCTCCGCCATCCCGGTTGCCAGGATATCGGCGATGATATCGCCGCCGATGAAGTTTGAGACTGCCGGGAAGGTGTAGACCTCGGCGTTCTTGTGGGCCGCGATCCCGCTCTGCCCGGCACCCGTCGAGAGCATCCGCCGCACGACCGGTATGTAAGGCTCGGCGATCATGTAGGCAGGGTCGATCCCGAGGAAGAGATGGGTCATCACCGTGTTCCCGGCGATCATCACCTCAAAGATCTCCTCGCGGTCGATCCCCGCGGCATCGGCGGCGGTCGTCAGGGCCTCGTTGATGCTCTCCGCCGCAAGCTGCTGCAGCCGGGAAAGGCCGCTTTTGCGGGAGAAGTTCACCCGCGAGAGGATGTCCTCGCCGCAGGATATCTGGCGGTTGTAGTTCGATGCCGTAGCGAGGATCCGCCCGTCGACGAGACTCCAGAGGTAGACCACGACCGTGGTGGTCCCGAGGTCCACCGCCGCCCCGTAGAGCCTCCCCGTGGTGTTGCCTTCGTCGACGCTGCTCAAGCGGTAGCCGACGGGCGCCAGGGCGACCGTGGCGGTCGCGTGCCACCCGCTCCGGCGGAGCACCAGCGGGAGATAACAGAGGACGTCGAGCGGTGCGTAGATACTGGTCGGGGGCGGGCCGCCCTGCAGCTCGATCCCTTCCAGCACACGGGTGAGATCGGGGGTCGTGTCGTCCAGGGACGGCGGCTCGAGGCGGACCTCGTACTTCCGGACGGCAGGGTTGAACGGGATCCCTTCCAGGCCGGGGACTTCCACCAGGATCTTCTGCTCCTGGATGAGCGACTCGGCCGGGACATTCACCTGGATGTCGCCGACGACGGTCGCCTGGCAGGCAAGACACGCCCCGCGGGCGATCTCGTCGTTCGAGAAGAACCTGCGGTATTTCTCGCGGTCGAACGTTACCGTGCCCTCTTTGATGAAGACAAGGCACTTCCCGCACTTCCCCTGCCCGCCGCAGACCACGTTCATGGAGAGGCCGGCCGCGCGCGCCGCGTCGAGGAGAGTCGTTCCCTCCGGCACGGTCACCTTCCGGTAGCCCGGAAGGAACGTCACGGTCGGCATCACGTCTTCCACTCCGTTTCTAAGTATCCGGGGAGATCGGCCGCATCACGAGGGCCGACCAGCACTTTCCAGCCGGTCGCGTCCTCGATCTTTCCGGAGAGGGGGGCGGCGTAGCCGGGAATGACGAGCAGCCGGTGGTCTACCAGATCCCCGACGCCGAACTCCTTGATCGAGTCGGCGACGAGGGTCTCCGTCAATTTCCCGCCGGCGACGGCCGTGAGGACCGAGAGCCCCTCGGTATCCGCGATGAAGAGGTAGCAGGGGATTCGAGACGCCTCGAGATACCCAAGCAACGTGAAGTAGGTAAGCGAGAAGTTCACCGTGAGGAGGACCGGGGCGTTACGCCCGGGCTCGTTGATCGGGTAGATGCCCGGCGTCACCTGAATGGGTTTCTGCGGGTCGGTGTATATGTTCTGCCGCAGGGTGAGCGCCGCCTCCACGGAGGCGGGGGAGAGCGGGGGGACGACGATGATCCCCGCGTACTTCAGTATGCCCGCCGCGATGGCCGCATCGGCATCCCCGAAGGCGCCGGCGTCGATGGAGAGGGGGTAGCCGAGCGCGGGTTCGGTCCGCCCGATGGCAGCCTTCCGGATATCCGTCGCAATGGCGACGAAGCCGGCAAGCGACGACGGCGCAGGGTCGAGCACGATATCGGGGACACCGGCGTCTGCACACTTCCCGGCGAGGGCGGCGAGTTCGGCAGGATCGGCGGCCCGGACGGCAAGGGGGCACCCGTAACGCTTCGCGAGGGCGGCAAGGGCTTCATGGTTCTCCTCCGTCGCGGCGTGGATGAGCGGCCGATAGTGCCCCGCGACCGCGAGGGCCGCCTCAAGGGCCCCGGGGTCGTCGGCGATCAGCGCGAGAGGGAGGCTGTTTCCGCCCCCGGCGAGCGTCACGACCTCTGCAAACCGTTCGGGGAGGTTGCTCTCGTACTTCACCGCGACCCCGTTCAGGACGAGATCCTGGCCCACCCGGTGGACGACCGTCTCTTCGACCATCTCCACGACGGAGCGCACCTCGTCGTCCGGCCAGGCATCGGAGACCTGCACCACGATCCCCGGCGGGTGGTAGAAGGTCTTCTCGTGCCGGAAGAGGACGAACTCTTCGCCGACCGCAACCGACCGCTCGCCTGTGCCGATGGTGACGAGCCGGACCGGCGGCCGGGTCACCCCGCCGAGGAGGGTCCTTGCTTCGGCCTCGAGGTCGGGGCAGGCCTCGACATCCGCCTTGCCGACGGCGAGCTTCATCGCAAAGGCAAGGCACGTGGGGTAGCCGCACTTCTTGCAGTTCGTCTTCGGGAGGTGCTTGTATATATCGAGCGCTTTCATCGCCATGTTTCAGCCCTCCAGGGCCGTTTTGAGCCTTGCCACGGTCAGGGGGTGGCGGACGCAGACGATCGACGCACCGGCGACGACGGCGGCGTAGGCGGTGTAGAACTCCCAGGCAACCGCCATCGCCTCCCGATCCGCCGGTGCAGCCTCCCGCACTTCCCGGATCGAGAGGGTGTCGGTGGGGGCGCTGATCATCGGCATCGCCAGGTCCGCATCGCCGGCGAGGGCGGCGAGCCGGATCCGCTCCATCACCGAGTAGGTGTACTCGAACCCGTAGCCGAGCGCTCCCGTGTAGGGGTCGATCACGATCCGGTCCTGCGGCACGCCGGTCTCGCGGAGGAGGATGTTCAGCTGCTTGGCCAGGTTGACGTCGATGGGCGACTGGGCGATCACGGCGTGACCGTAGGCGAGCGCCGCCGCGGCGACGCTCCGGTAGCGGTCGGCCTCCGCGGTCCCGAGGAGGAGGCGTTCGCCCTCTCCCGCCTCCCCAGAGCGGCGGAAGACCTCGCTGTCGAGTTCCGGTTCGTTGCTCCCCTCGACGATCAGGGGCCGGGCCGTCGCCGCGAGCACCTCCTCCGTCGTCGCGGCGATCGCGCCGAACGCATCAAACCCGCGCTGTTTCGTGCTCGTGAAGTTCAGCCGCACCAGGTCCGCACCGTAGGTGCGCTCCGCGGCCCGTGCCCACTCAGCCGTGTCGTTCGCAAGGTCGCCCACGTAGTCGCGGACGACCGGCGGCCAGAACTGCGGGTCGTCGCAGATCTCAAGCGCCACCAGCAGTCGCTCCGGTCTCTTCCCGGAGAACGGGAGATCCCGTTCGCCCCCGATCGCGTAGGAGACCTCCCGGGTCCCCCCTTCGGCCCGCGTGGCGCCGAGGCGCACTTCCCGGATCGCCAATCGCTCATCATTGCTCTCCATCACGCACCATCCCTCCTATATAAGCGACCTCATCGTGAGCGCGGGGTGTTTGACGCGCTCGAGGAAGAGGACGAGATCCTCGATCGTCGGCGCCGAGACCTCATCGGCGATCTTTGCAAAGAGGTCCGGTACTCCCTGTGCGGCAAGCCTCTCCCGCAGCCGGTCGCCGAGTTCCTCTTTCAGGGAAGACGGCATCCAGACCACTCGCATGATCCCGTTCTCGGCCGCCAGAAACCTGTCGCTCAGGATGTAGTTCTTCGATATGCCGATGAACCCCGGCGTCTGCGCGCCGCCCCCGATCGTCCCCGCAAGCGTCGAGAAGGTCATCCCGAGCGGCGTCTCCCCGGCAAAGTCGCGGCTGACGACGAGGATACCGTTCACCTCCGGCACGATGGCCGCGATGCACTCGAAGCACCCGCAGGCGGTCATCGGGTTCTCGATCATGCTGTAGAGGGAGACCCGGTCGACCTCACCGTGGGATGCCTTCTTGACGAACCGGTTCACCCCCACGAACTCACCGTAGAGGGCGTCGACCATCTCCCCCTTCGGGACCGGCTGGTTTGCCCCGGCGGGGGCTATATCGTGGGCAACCCGGGCGTCGAGCCAGGTGATCGCCCCGCAGAGCGCCGGCCGCTCCGGCGTGATGACGCAGACGTGGTTCGGGGCAAACGTCTGGCAGAGGGTGCAGGAGTAGAACGTCTCCACATCCTCGTCCTTCATGCCGCTGATCCGCTCGTCGCGCCGCGCGTAGACCTCCCGTGCCTCCACAAGCATCCCCTCGACCTGCTCCCTATCGGTGACGAGCGTCACCTGGACCGCGTCGATATGATCCGGGAACTCCGCCTTGAGTTTGTGGGCAAGCAGCGTCCCGATATCCCGGATCCTGACGCCTTTTGCCACCGCTTCCTTTGAGAGCCTGACCCAGATGAGGTCCCGCTGCGCAACGTGCCAGGACCCCTCGCCGTAGTTGATGAAGGTATGGATCCGCCGCTCGATCACCGGTTCGTAGTCCGCCTTCATCCTCGCGCCGGCGACGTCCACCAGGATCGCGAGCGGAAGGGCGGAGCCTGTCCGGACGTCGTCGAGATCCGGGCCGACGACGGTGACTTTTCCGTCCTCGATCTCTTCGCGGGGCCGCATCCGGAGGAGCTCGAACGCGGGAGTCCGTCCGCCGCCAAACTCCACGTACATCTCCTCCTTGCGGATGCTCTTCCCCTCGAATGCCGGAGAACAGGCCATGGGTATCGGTATCGCCGTGACCGTGACCCGGATCCCCCGGAGGTCCATGCCGGTCCGGACCGCCTCCGCGGGAGCGATCCCTATCCACTCGCCCCCCTCGTAGCCGCCGCCGGCCGAGAGGATCGGTATGCCGAGCACCCGCAGGGCATCGACGAACGCGGTCTCCTCGTCGGTGAGGCCGCCAAACACGATCACGAACGCTTTCGCCCGCTCTGCGGCATACCCGAGCAGGGAGTGGACGTCTCCCGGCTGCACCCCCCCAAACATCATCGCGACCCGGGCGAGGATGTCGGCGAAGTGGATGCCGTGAGCGCTCTCTGGACCGAGCGGCACCAGGCGGTAATCCAGCCCCAGGCGGACACCGGCGCCGGAGAGCGCCTCCACGACACCGCCGGCGAGGAAGGTGAGCAGGTACTTCTCCTGCATCTCCCGGCATATGGCCGCGGCGGCATCAGGGCTCTCCGGCGTCCCGACGAGGAGACCAAGGCCCGTGACGCTCCCGTCGACCAGGGTGTAGCCGAGCCTCCGGAGGACCGCATCCGCTATAAAGCCGGTATACGGGCTTGCCACGCCGCCTTCGCCGGCCATCAGGCATTCGCAGGCGACGAGGAGATTGTTGCCGGACTGCCGGTATGCCTCGCGCGCTCCGTTTGCGTCCCGCACGGCTATGCCGGTGACGGCGTAGGCCACGGGGAGGGCGTATGCCGTCTCCGGGTAGGCGAGTTTCCCGGCGAGTGCCTGCATCCTCGCGTCGAGGCCGGTGCGACCGTGTTCTATCGCCGTAACAAGAGAATCCATGAGTCTGTCCTTCATGATGCGTTCAACAGATGGTACTCTTCGCACGGCATAAAACATTGTCTCCGTGCAGGACGGCGCCAATCGCGGTCTTTGGGGCTCTCCGGCCGGTGATGCCTATCCGGGATCACGGGCGGATCTCTTCGGCACACGCCGCCAGGAAGGGGTCTGTACCTCCGTGGAAAGGCCGGTGCCTCCGTGCAGGGGGGCACGCTCGGTGAGATCCATGGCTGCCCATCTCCCGGATATCTCACCGGGATAAAACATCACTGCCGGTGGGGCCGGACTCCGGCGTAATGGGGGGGATATCCCGGTTACGGGTGGGCGATGGCGATCCCGCCCGCCCTTCGCCGGTCAGAACCAGCCCTTTCTCTTGAAGTAGAAGAGCATGATGCCCGCGACGACCGCCATCAGGGCGAGGGTCACGGGGTATCCCCAGGAATACCCGAGTTCGGGCATATACGCAAAGTTCATGCCGTAGACCCCGGCGATGAAGGTGAGCGGTATGAATATGGTGGCGATGATCGTGAGAACCTTCATGATCTCGTTCATCCGGCTGCTCTGGCTTGAGAGGTAGACGTCGAGGGTCCCGGATGCCGTGTCCCGGTAGGTCTCGACGGTCTCGGCAACCTGGATGGCGTGGTCGTAGACGTCGCGGAGGTAGACGAGCGTCGATGTGCGGATCAGGGACGAATCGCCCCGCTCGAGTTCCGCCACCACGTCGCGGAGCGGCCAGACCGACCGCCGGAGAGCGATCAGCGACCGTTTCAGGGCGTAGATCGCCTGCAGGGTCTCGTGGTCGGGATCCGCCACCACCTCCTCCTCGACCGCCTCGATCCGCTCCCCGAACTCCTCGATCACGGTAAAATACCCATCGACGATCGCGTCCAGCAGCGAGTAGAAGAGGTAGTCCGCTCCTTCGTTCCGGATCCGCCCGGCCCCGGTGCGCAGGTGTTCGCGGATGCGGGAAAAGACGTCGCCGGGCCGTTCCTGGAACGATATGACATATCCCGTGCCGAGGACAAGGCTCATCTGCTTGCTCTGGAACGCACCCGCGCCGTCGGGGGAGAGCATCCGGACTGCCACGTAGAGATAATTGCCGTAATCCTCGATCTTCGGGCGCTGGCGGGTGTTGGCGATATCCTCGAGCGTCAGCGGATGGATTCCGGCGACGTCTCCGACAGCTTCGATGATCCCGGCGTCGTGGACACCGTCGACGTCGATCCAGGTGACCGTCGGGCGGGCGATGAGTGCCCGGAGGTCTTCCGGCCGGCAGGTTCGCTCATCGATCCGGGACCCGTCGTAGTCGATGACCGTGATGGTGACCGAATGGGCGGGTGTATCCCCGGTGGATATGAGCATCCCCTGTCCGCCTCTCATCCGGTTCTGCTCTGCGCGTTCATCGTGCCGGCTCATCGGACCTGCGAACTCCGGGTCAAAAAGAGAAGGGTTGCCGGGGCTTATTTCCTCTCTGCCGCCTCGTCCTCGCCCTTCGCCTTCGCTGCGGCGCGGCCGATCAGGACGACCGCGATCACCGCGATGATCGTCACGACAACGGCATACACAAACATCGCAACGAGCGTGCTCTGTTCACCGAATATGAGCTTGAAGAGCTCCTGAATGGCGCCGTTCCACGCGAG
>MPOY01000378.1 GCA_001896715.1 Methanoculleus sp. EBM-46 | reverse complement strand
CCTGCAAGCACGGTTCCTGCGAGTATGACCTCGACCGGGGCATCGACGAGTATGATCAGCGAGCCCATGCCGATGGTGATCAAAAAGAGGAGCGCGCGTCGAAGGCCCTCTCTCATATCACACCCCCGCAAACGATGGGATGTTGAAGAATATGCCCACGATTATCGGTGCGACGATGTAGATGACGCCGGTGACTGCGGAGAGCAGGCTTGCGAAGAAGTAGTACATATACCGGTCGCCGCCCATGACGATCTTTCCTGCAAACGTGTTTGCGACGGTCAGCATTAAGAGGATCGTCACGACGTAGGCCCGCATGGTATCTTCCGGGAAGTTGGCGAATATGTTGAGGGACGAACTCATGGCGCCGCCGATCGTGGATGTCCCGCCCGAGAGCGCGGCCGATGTCTCTGCAAAATGCTCCATCACCTCCGTCACCGCACGGGACATGGAGAGGAGAACTTCAAAGAGGAAGGCGAAGATACCGATCATCGCCCCGTGCATCGGTATGAGCAGGACGACGAACCCCTTCACCATCATGTCGCGCTTCCTCCGGAGCAGCACCTGTTCGAGCATCGATGAACCGACGATCTTGCCTATCGCGTCGGGAGACCCGCCGAGGGCCACGGCGTCGCGGAAGATGTGCATGTACTTGTAGATCAGGTAACTGCCGGTCTCGCCGATGAACTTCGTCCAGCTCCCGGCCTCGTCGAGGCCGAGGTTCAGCTTCGTCGAGACGGAGGCGATGAACGGATCGAGGTGGATGAGCGACTTTCGGTCCACCTCCCTGAGCGCGTCGCCGGTGGTGATGCCTTTGCCGCCCATGATCGCCCCGAGGCTCCGGATGAACGTGGCAAAGTCGTTGTCCCGGTTGACGATGTTCGCATCGTCGATATAGCCGATGATGCCGAGCGGCATCAGCATGAGGCCGGCAAGCAGGAATATGATGCCGGCGTTGACGCCGAAGAGGATGAGCAGGAGAGCGATAGCCGCCGTGATCGGCACGACGAGGCGCTCCATCCTCCTGACGATCCCCTGTTCTTTTGAGCATGCCCCGGCAAGCCCGTGCGTCCGGGGGTCGTCGGGGACGGCCCGGTACATGATGATGAGGCCGAAGGCCGATATGGCGAGTATGATCGCGTAGGAGGAGTTCAGCGCCGAGTCTATCCCTTCCGGAGCGTAGATAGCAACCGATATCATGATGATGATCGCAACGAGCGATCCCGAGAGGAGCATGGCGATGTAGGCGTCGCCCCACTTCTTCAGGAGTTCGAGCCCCTGCTCGAACGAGTTTCGATAGATGCTCCGGATGCTCGAGAGCTCTGTCTCGATGAAGGCGTCGTCGGGGACGCCGGAGTCGATAGAGTTCGCGTAGCGGTTGAGCATGCTCTGGAGGGTGTCGTTACGGCACCTCTCAGCGACCGCCCGGAGCGCTCCGGCGTAACTGTGGCCCCACCCGGCGACGAGGCGCTGCACCTGGGCGATGTAGCGCGACGGGATGTACTCTATCCGCTCGGACGTGTACTGAAAGATCTCGGGCCGGGTCACGGCCGACGTGGTGATCGCGGCCATGTAGGTGTACATGAGGAGCAGGTCCTGCTCCATCTTCTTGTTCTCGAGGATGGAGGACCGGAGGTCGGTGAGACGCCCGACCTCCTCTTCAAACGGTATCTTCCCCTGGTTTGCCGCCCGCAGACGCTCGG
>MPOY01000386.1 GCA_001896715.1 Methanoculleus sp. EBM-46 | reverse complement strand
GGATATCCCCTCCGTCGAGCCCGCCGGGGTACCGGATATGCTCTCGGGCGCCTGGGCATCCTTCGTAGAATGGGTCAACGCCCGGCTGGCCGGGGCCTGAGGGCGGCAAACCGCCTCAGGACTTCGATATCTCCGTGTAGTAGTACTCCCCGGCCGCGACCTGCTCGCGGTCGAGGAACGACCCCGGCTTGTTGATACGCGGCCTTCCGCTCTTATCCCGCCGGAAAGTGACGCCGAGAGCCGAGAGGAATCGGTTCATGCCCGGCGCCATATCGAACGGCCCCACGGCCTTGCCGCGGATACCCGGCTCGCCCTCGAAGACGAGGATCCGGTCGCTGATCATATCGATGACGTAGATGTCGTGATCGATGACGAGCGTGCTCGCGCCCCGGCCTTCGGCGTGTTTGCGGATCATCCGCGATATCTTCACCCGCTGCTCCACGTCGAGGTGGGCGCTCGGCTCGTCGAGGATGTAGAGGTCGGCGTCGCGCGAGAGGCAGACGGCGATGGCCACCCGCTGCAGCTCGCCGCCGGAGAGCGTGTTCACCGGCGCCTGGAGGAGCGGCGAGAGGGAGAGGGGTTCTAAGATCTCGTGCTGGTAAAACGACGTATCGAACTTCGTCGTCGTCTGCCGGAGAACCTCCTCGACGGTCGCATCCGTATCGCCTTTGAGGTACTGGGGTTTGTAGGAGATCCGGACACGGGTGTCCATCGACCCGGTATCGGGCTCGATCACCCCGGCAAGGAGCCCGGCGAACGTGCTCTTCCCGATGCCGTTCGCCCCGAGAACACCGAGGACCTCGCCGCTCCGGATCTCTCCGCCGCCGACGGAGAGAGAGAATTGAGTAAACTGCTTCGTCATCGCCGGGAACGTGAGCAGGACCTCCCTATCCGTCCCGGCGGCGTGCGCCCGGGCATCAAACGTCACCGCATACGGCCTGAACCTGACGTTCTCTTCCGGGAGGAACCCCTCGAGGTACTGGTTGATACCGACCCGGACGCCCTTCGGGTAGGTGATGACGCCAAAGACCGCCGGCTCGCCGTAGGCGATATGCACGGTATCGGCAAGCATATCGAGTATCGCGAGATCGTGCTCCACGATAACGACCGGCCGCTCCCGGGCAAGCTCCCGGATCAGGTCTGCCGCGGCCATACGCTGGTAGACGTCCAGGTAGGGCGTGATCTCATCGAAGAAGTAGAAGTCGGCATCTCTGGCAAGGCATGCTGCAATTGCCACCCGCTGCAGTTCGCCGCCGGAGAGGTTCGTTATCGGCCGGTCGACGACCGCCTTGAGAGAGAGCCGGTCGATGTAGTAGCCGAGTTTGCCGCGCTCGTCGGTGGTCGCGAGGAGGTCGCGCACCGACCCGGTGAAGACCTTCGGTATCTGGTCGATATACTGCGGTTTTACGGCGACCTTCACGTTCTTCTGCGAGAGCACCTGGAGGTAGTCGAAGAGCTCGGTCCCCTGGTAGAGGTCGAGGACCTCTTTCCAGGAGACCGGGGCGTCGGTCCTCCCCAGGTTCGGGACGAGCGTGCCCGAGAGGATCTTCACCGACGTGCTCTTCCCGATACCGTTCGGTCCGAGTATGCCGGTGACCTTCCCCTCGATGGGAATGGGAAGGCCGTAGAGGACGAACCCGTTTTTGCCGTAGCGGTGGGTCGGCTGGTCGAGCTCTTCGGGGAGGTTGACGATGGCGAGGGCCTCGAACGGGCACTTCTTCACGCAGATGCCGCACCCGACGCAGAGTTCCTCGGATATGACGGCTTTCTGGTCTTCGCCGATGACGACGGTCTCGTCGCCGGTCCGGACACGCGGGCAGTAGAGGATGCATTCGGTGCCGCACTTGACGGGGTGGCACCGATCGCGGTGTACAACAGCGATACGCATGAGGGATCACAGAACGGTGGTGGTCAGGAAGATCGTCCAGGTCATGAACCAGAGCGCAAGCGTCATGAATCCCTGGTAGAACCAATCTTTGCCGGTCAACTCCATGTAGTCGATCCGGAGGAGGACAAATATGTACTTCTGAAATACGATGCCCGCCGCGAGGAGGAACAGGCCGATGATGCCGTTTGCCTGGAGCCCGCTCACCGGGTCCGGGGTGCCGGAGAGGTAGAACGAGAGTCCTCCGGCCAGGATACCCATGAAACAGGCGGTAATCGTCCGTTTTATCCGGTTTCTATGCTCGACCTGTTTCTCGGCACGTGTCCGCGGCCGTGTCTTATCAACCTCTGCTGCTACCACATTATCGCTCATCGTGACACCAGTCTGAACCATTCCGGGAAAGGATGTCTTTCCGGGGCGGTGAACCACGAAGGGCAGGCTCCCGGATCGACAGAACTACTACATTATAGGGTCTTCTCCGGTTATAAAGGTAAACCACCCCACACCCCGGGGTGGGATGCCCCGCCTCAAGGTCCGCAAGGCCGGGCCGGCGAGCGCCCGGCGGCGCACCGCACCTCCGGGCCCCCCCCCTCTCAGGCTATCCCCGTGCCCGCCCTCACTCGAGCCTGTAGCGCAGGAGCGCTGCAACGCCACCGAGGGCTGCCAGGCGCTCGCCGGGCTCGAACTCGGTGCTCAGCACCACGACCGAGGCGTTGATGCGTTCGGCCTGCTCGATGACCCTCGTAGCCTCTTCGTCCCGGAGCAGGGTATCGGAGACCAGGACCGTCTCCGCCGCACCGTAGGCAACCGCCTTTCGGACATCGCCGATGCCGTAGGCGACGGCGCCGTCGGTTGCTATCCGGAGCAGGACCTCATCCATCAGCCTGACCTCCCGGGCAAGGTGGAGGTCGCCGAGCAACCGCTCGAGGATCCCCTGCCCGATCACCTCCTGCACGGCGCCCCGCCCGAT
>MPOY01000412.1 GCA_001896715.1 Methanoculleus sp. EBM-46 | reverse complement strand
TAAACCCTAAGGCGTGTGACGAAGGGCGGCGCCGCTTTCATCCCCACCCTAAAGGGTGGGGTCTTCCCGCTCCACCCCCTTCACCCCCGCAAGATAAATGCGAGCGAGGTGCGCTTCCGCACCCTCGTGACCGCCGGTTCGGAGTCTACAGAAGGTGCGACCCTCCGAAGCTTCTTCTCCCTGAAGCAGTCTTCAACTGTTCTCAATGGACTCACCTCCGAGAGTAATGCTCGACCGGACAAGGTCGGAGTAGAACGGTTGATCGGTCGCTCTCAGGTCAGAAAGCCTCTCCCGAGTGAGGATGAACAGGCTTGCCTCGGTCCCTGCTGCCGCACCTGCACTTTTCCCGACTCCCGCTGCAGGAACTTCAAGGTCCGATGTATACTCATCGGCAAGCATCCAGAGGTCAAGATCACTGCCGGCCGTGTTCGTCCCCCCTGCATAACTTCCATAGACTCCTATCCCCCGTGCCCACCCCGGGAATGAAACCGCCGCCTCAAGGAGATCGATGTTGAGCAGACGTTTCGCCGCCAGACTTCGGGCGTTCTTACGCCAGGCGTACTCCCGGCCGCGCTGCATACAAAAACCGTTCCTGACAAGCAGGCGCAGGTAGCGCGAGACCAGGGCTTTTGAGGTCCCGGTCGCCGCGACAACTGTCGTTGCTGTTACCGGATTTCGTTTGGCAACACGCCGGAGGATGCGTATTTTCTCCTCGGTTTCGAAGAGTTCGGTCAGTGCCGATTTTCCCATACCGCTTCTGCCCCGTGAACAGATTGTTTCCGCTCCGAAAACAGAATGTTTCTGATCCGGCAACGCCTGCGGATGGGGGGGAGATTTTTCGGGACCGGCGCCCGGGTTCGCTACCGGCCCTGCCCGGAGTTACCCTCTCACTTCGGGCACACCTTGATGCAGAGGCCGCACCGGAGCCCACCGAGCGCCTGAAACATATACTCGGCGCACCGCTGCCGGTGAATCTCTCCATCGGCGGTGAACGCCGCAGCCGGACAGGCCTCGACGCACTTCATGCAGTCCTTACAGTCCTCGTTCAGGAGAGGCCGCCGGGGGCCTTCCGGCCCCTTGAGGGGGGCATCCGTGAGGATGGCGGTCATGCGAACCCGGGGGCCGAACTCATCCGTGATCAGGAGATGGTTCGCCCCGTAGTTCCCGAGACCCGCGCAGTATGCTGCGTACTTGATGGACATCCCCGCCATGAGCGTCTCGCGGTCTGCATACCAGTACCCGAATTCGCTGCCCTCCGTAGGAACGATCGTGGCTTTGTAGCCCTCCTTCTCGATCAGGCGCGCCAGCCGGAAAGCAATGATCCGGATCGTCGCCGTGCCCGCCATCAGGGTGTTGGTGTACTCGGCCCTGCCCTTCGGCAGGCTCTCGATCGAGCCCCGCGGGACCGCCACCCCGATGACGATCACCGCGCGTGCATCCTCCATGATACCCCGAGGATCGTTGCCCGTGTATGCCGGGTCATCGAAGTTCTGCACATCGGCAACCCCGAAGAGATCCGCACCCATATCGACGGCGGTCTTGCGTAACCGGTTGGTGTATGAATCCTCGTACATTCTGGTATTCACCTGTGGTCTCAGGTTTGGCGGCCGTTTCGTATATACGTGCGGGGTGCGCGGCCAGACCTCGGACGCTCTCACTTCGGTATATCCCCGTGTACCACGGGCCAAAACCGCTCCGGGCAGGCGGGAACAGCCATCATGGATGAGGGATCCCCGATGGCTGCTCCCGCATGCCCTCGCCGGCTGCCTCTGCCGGCTTGAGCCCCGGTATACCCATCATCCCCTGTCCTGGATAGGCGGAGGGCCGGCCTCGCGCGGCCGCCGGCACCCTTCTCAAGCATTCATCGCGTATCTCGTAACAATCGATATTTAAGGGATATTGGGGTCCATATCACCGCGTGTTGCCGGCAACGGCCTGTACGCTTTTTGCCAGGCCGGGATCATACCTCGTTGCATTCTCAAAACATGGCGCCGCTTCACCGGTCATATTCATGTTCGTCAGAATAACCCCTTTCAGGTACCAGGCCAGCCCGTATCCCGGATCAAGTTCAAGCGCTCTGTTGCAACTCTCCATCGCCTCAGCGTACTGCCCGTAATTATCGTTGTAGTACATCCCCCGGATGCACCACGCCTCGGCGTTGTCCGGCTCT
>MPOY01000584.1 GCA_001896715.1 Methanoculleus sp. EBM-46 | reverse complement strand
GAGGTTCGTGGAGTTGTCGGCGAAGTAGGCGAGGAGGAGGTCGGGCAGGTATCCTTCGCCCTCACGGTACCAGCAGAGGACCGCCGGGCCCTGGCGCGGATTGGGGTCGTAGACCATCCCGTACGGGAGGGTGAGCGCGGCGCCGTCCGCAACGAGGGTGACGAGGTCGCCGTCATTCGCCCCGCCGACGAGTTCACAGATCTCGGCGAGATCGGTGCCCTTCACGGCGCCGAGGTCGAGGAAAGCGCTCTCGATCCGTTCATTGGGGTCCCAGGGCTTGTAGGCCTGGTAGGGGAAGACCTCCTTCCAGGCCGCCTCGGTGACCGGGCCCTGGTGATAATAGCGGGTGACGCCGTCGCCCTGGACCGGGAGGTTTGCCGCCAGCCAGTGGTAGTCGACCGTCCTCTCGCCCAGGACGGTGGCGTTGTCGTTTGCGTACTTCACGATGTGGAGCACGCCGGGGCTCTCTCCGGAGACGATGATCGAGAATTCCGCCGTGTCGCTGCCTGCGGCGTTCGTGACCGTCAGGCTCGCGGTGAAGACGCCGGGGATTATGTAGGTGTGGACGGGGTTCTGCTCGGCCGAGGTCGCGCCGTCGCCGAACGTCCAGGACCAGGAGGTCGGGTTGCCTTCGGAGCAGTCGGTGAACGCGACCACAAGCGGGGCGTCACCCGAGGCGATGTCGACGGAGAAGTCGGCGATCGGCGGTTCCGGGGGCTCTTCCTGGCTGTAGATCCAGATCTCGTTGACCAACTTGCCGGAGGTGCCGGCGGCCGAGGGGTACTGCGCCCCGTAGTTCCAGTAGTCCTTGTCCCAGCACTCCTTCATGTCGTTGTTCCCGAAGATGTGCCAGCCCCAGGGGTTCGTGGTGGTGTCGGCAAAGAAGACCATGCGCATGCCGACGTCATACCCGGTGTCCGGGTAGCCCTGGCCCTGCGCCTCCTGGGCGTCGGGGCCTGATGTGTTGCCGCTGTACCAGCAGAGGACCGCCGGGCCCTGGCGCGGGTCGGGATCGTAGATGTACTCGTAGGGGTAGCG
>MPOY01000292.1 GCA_001896715.1 Methanoculleus sp. EBM-46 | reverse complement strand
GAATGAAATGTGTAAAAAACCGGGTAAAAAGCGAAGCATGAACAGGGTTTGTGTTAAGGTGTTAACTGAATTTGGGATTATATAAGAGCGCTTGTTCTTTCCGACGCTTCGCGTACGGGTTCCTCGTTCTTAGTTAAGGAGCGCGAGAAGAGGAGAGAGGAAGAGAGAGGAGAGAACGGGAAGAGCCGTCATTGGAAGAGCGGAACCAGAGGTGAGAGGGTAGAGGTGTGAGGCGAGAAGAGCGGGATTTTGATCTTCTTACCTCTGACCTCATTCCTTTTACCTCTGTTTAGAGACGGACGAGAAGAGCGAGATCCCGTATGTAAAGAACGAGGTCCCGTTTAGGATCATAACGGGATGACACGGGATGACACGAGGGGGAGCGTTTCAGGGCAGGCTCCACAGCGACACCACGGGATGACGGTCCTTCTTCCTTCCTGTCATGCCGGACCCCGATCCGGCTTCTCCGCTCCCTCGAAAGAGCAAGAACGAGATCCCGTTTAAGAGCACAACGGGATGACGGGATTGGCACACTACGGGATGATGGCCCCTTCGGGTCATCCTGGCGTGCTCCTGGTCAGGAGCCCGTCAGTCCTGGGATGACAGTCCTTCTTTCTTCCCGTCATTCTGAGCTTGACTCAGAATCACGGTTTTCTAAAGAGTGGATCCCGGGTCGGAGCCCGGGATGACAGGATGGGGGCGTTCTGGATGCGTAATGTCGAGGAAATGCTCCTAACGCTCTCACGAAGGACGGGTCCATGATCTTGGACGAACAACGAAGGACGGCTCTTCTGAGCGGGGTCCCGTATAGGAGCATTACGGGATGACACGGGATGACACGGGGTGACGGCATTGGGCACAAGGTGACAGGGTCATAGATCGAGATAACAGCGAGAAGACCTTTTGTGTCAATTAAGAGATTACCACCACATATGAAGAGCTCTGTATTTTTCATCAGCCATAAGGCTTCTTATAAGCTTGTAGCATTCGCTGAGCAGTAGGGTGTTGTATGATACCTTTCTTTTGAGGGTGGGATGAAATACTGTCTCTTCCATGAAATCGTCGAAGTTTTGCACGTATTTTTTCATCCCTTCGGTTGTGAGAAGCGTCGAGTTCAGATCTTGATCAAAATCGTTTTCGGTGATTATGTTCTTATTGAGAAGTGATACGATCAATCTATCGATTATGATCGGCTTGAATAACTCACTTATATCGAGTGATAAAGAGAATCGCATTTCGCAGGGTTCGTGAAGGTAACTTACGGTAGGGTCCAGCTGGGTCTGGTAGATTTTGTTTAGTGTTCTTGTATAAAGAAGGGTGTTTCCAAAGGAGATCATACAGTTGAGGATTCCGAGGGGAGGCTGCTTGACTCTGGTGATAAATTCTTGGCCGGTAAGTTGTGCGAGCAGTGGGTAGTAGTTATGTCTGAAGGCTCCTTCGACTGCCATTACTTCGTTTATCGTCGATGCATCGGAGAGTTTTTCACGAATGCTAGAGAGCTCATAAATTCCATCTTTATAATCACTTATCTTTTCAGATGATCGCTGCAGTATTCGAAACATATTGTGCATGGCGCCGTCTATGAATTCCCGGGCTATTTGCAGGCGATCAATAGGGTTGAGAAGGGTTTTTACCTGTTCGGTAAGCAGTTTTCCGGAGACTTTTTGCCTTCTCGGGACAAAACTGCCTCCATACCAGCCGTTGTGATTGAACACATGAAGAGCGATTTCCTTTTGAGATAGGAACGATAGAACCCGGGTGTTGAGGTCCAGTTCTCCGAAAGATGAAATGGATTCGATTTTCTCCACGGGTATGAACTTCTTCTTTCCCTCTCTTTCGAGAACCAGGGTGTTATCCTGCCTGCCGAGTTTGCCGCTGGCGAAG
>MPOY01000433.1 GCA_001896715.1 Methanoculleus sp. EBM-46 | reverse complement strand
TACTGCTGGAGCTCGGATGAACGTTCTCCAAGAATGAGCATCGAGACGGTCCGGGAGATAACGGAGTGGCTCAAAGGCTACCAGTCCAACCAGATCACCATCACCTTCCACGGGGGAGAACCGCTCCTTGCCGGCGCGGAGTTCTACCGGCAGGCGCTCCCCATACTCTCGGAGGGGCTCGCCCACCTTACCCCGACGTTTGCCCTCCAGAGCAACCTCTGGCTGCTCACCCCCGATATGGCCCGGATACTTGCGGAGTACAGGATCCCCATCGGTTCGAGCATCGACGGCCCCGAGGAGATCAACGACGTGCAGAGGGGGAAGGGATACTTCAAGAAGACCATGCGGGGCTACGATATCGCGCGGGCAAACGGGCTTGAGGTCAGGTTCATCTGCACGTTCACCAACCGGTCGGTCGAGCGCAAGGAAGAGATCTTCGACTTCTTCCTGCAGAACGGGTTCCCCCTCAAACTGCACCCGGCGCTGCCGTCCCTCCGGAGCGAGAACCCAAAAGAGTGGGCGCTCGAACCTGAGGCTTACGGAGAGCTGCTGGTATACCTCCTCGACAGGTACCTGGAGAACCTGGGCCGTATCGAGGTCATGAACATCAACGACATCTGCAGGGGCGTCTTTACCCGGCACGGCACCGTCTGCACGTTCGTGGACTGCATGGGCACCACCCTTGCCATCGGGCCGGACGGGAGCATATACCCATGCTACCGTTTCGTCGGGATGCCGGAATACGTGATGGGCAACGTCTACGACCGCCCGGGCCCGGAAGACCTCGCCCGGTCGGATGCCTGGAGGCTCATGCAGGAGTTCAGGGAGTACGTCGACCGCGAATGCAAAGGATGTCCCCATATAAAGTACTGCCGGGGTGGGTGCCCCTACAACGCGATAGCGCCGACAGACGGCGAGATCCGCGGCGTCGACCCCCACTGCACCGCGTACCGGCGAATATTCGACGAGATCACCGACCGGGTGAATAAAGAACTGTACGACTCCACCGACATGGAGATGGGCGACTTCGGTTCGAGGCAGCGGAGGAGGGCCAGACCCGGTATCATGTCGATCCTGCAGGCGATGGCGGAGAGATAAGCGGTCGGACCTGAGAGGCTCACGCCTTCCGGAGGGTGAACCGGAACGCCGCACCCTCCCCGGGGCGCCCCGCCACCCGGTCCTCGATCCAGATCCTGCCGCCGTAACGGGCGGTGAGCATCCGGCAGATCGAGAGACCGAGGCCCTGACTCCCCCTTTTGTCGTTCTCCCGCTCGAACCGGTATAAGATCGTCTCCTTCATGTCATCCGGTATACCGGGGCCGGTGTCGGCGACGGTGACGACGACCTCTTCGCCCAGGTCCTC
>MPOY01000105.1 GCA_001896715.1 Methanoculleus sp. EBM-46 | reverse complement strand
GCCGAGATCAAGGGCGTCATCGTCGAGCAGCAGGCGGCACCGGGGCTTGAACTGATCATAGGCGGAAAGACCGATCCGGCGTTCGGGAAGGTGCTCACCTTCGGCATGGGCGGCACGCTCGTCGAGCTGATGAGGGACGTCACCCTGCGGATCCTCCCCATCACTGAAGAGACGATCCGGGAGATGATCCAGGAGATCCACGGCTACCCGATGATCAAGGGCTATCGCGGGACGAAACCCCGGGACGAGGAGGCGCTCGTCCAGATCATGTGGGCGGTCAACTGCTTCTTTGCCGAGAACACCCACGTCGTGGAGTTCGACATCAACCCGATCCGGCTGTACGAGTCGGGGGCCTGCATCGTCGACGCCCGCATATTCGTCGACGACGAAGTCGTCGAGAAGGTGGCAAAAGAGCGGCCGTTCGTGCCGATCGAGTACTTCACGCCCCGCTCCATCGCAGTCATCGGGGCGTCGTCCGAGCCCAAGAAGATGGGATACGCCGTGATGCACAACCTCCTGCACTTCCCGGGCCAGCTCTACCCCGTGAACAACAAGCGGCCGGAGGTGCAGGGGCTCAAGGCGTATGCCTCCATCCTCGACATACCAAACCCGGTCGACATGGCGGTCATCACCGTCCCTGCAAAGCACGTGCCCTCCGTTATCGAGGAGTGCGGGCAGAAGGGCGTATCCATGGCGGTCATCATCACGGCCGGGTTCAAAGAGACGGGCGAAGGCGGCAAGGCGCTTGAGGACCGGATCCTTGCGATCGCGAAGGGTTACGGCACGCGGATCGTGGGCCCGAACTGTCTCGGTCTGATCATCCCCCCGAAGGGCATCGACACCACCTACGTCCACGAATCCCCGAAACCCGGCAACATCGCCTTCATCTCCCAGAGCGGCGCCATCGTCAACACCGTCGTCGACTGGAGCATCAAGCACGATATCGGGTTCTCCGCCGTCGTCTCGGTCGGCAACCAGGCGGACCTCAACTTCATCGACTTCCTCCGGTTCGTGGAGCGCGACCCAAAGACCAAGGGCATCATCCTCTACATCGAGGAGATCCAGGACGGCAAGACGTTCATGAAGGTGGCAGGCGAGGTCGCCAGGACCAAGCCCATCGTGGCGATCAAGTCCGGTTCGTCCGAGAAAGGCCAGGCGGCGGCATCGTCCCACACGGGTTCGCTCTCGGGGTCGTACGACGTCTACATGGAGGCCTTCCGCAACGCCGGCGTCATCCCGGTCCACACCCTGACCGGCACGTTCCAGGTCGCGGAGATGCTCTCGCTCCCGAAGGGCTACCCCCGCGGCAAGCGTGCGGTCGTCGTCACGAACGCCGGCGGGTTTGCCGTTCTCTCCTCCGACTACGCCGAGCGCTACGGCATCGACCTGATCTC
>MPOY01000118.1 GCA_001896715.1 Methanoculleus sp. EBM-46 | reverse complement strand
CTCCCGACCGTCCTCACCCTGCGGGGGATCGACCTCGTGACCGCAAACCTGCTCGTCTCGGGGATGCTCATCGCCGGGGTCGTGGGGCAGCTCGTCGGCGGCGCGCTCTCGGATCGCTACGGCCGCAAGGAGTACACGATCCTCGGGCTGGTTACCGCCATCCCGCCGTTCATCGTCTTCCTCTCGACCGGCGGCATCCTCTCGCTCGTCGCCCTGATGATCTTCGGGTTCATCCTCTGGTCGACCTTCGCCGTCACCGTCGCCATGGGTCACGAGATCGCCCCGGGGAACGTCGGGCTCATCTCCGGCCTGATGCTCGGGCTCGCCGTCGGCGTGGGCGGCATGGGTGTCGCGGTCACCGGGTGGATCGCCGATATGACGTCGCTCTCGCTCGGCCTCATGACGATCCCGCTCGCGATCGGCCTTGCCCTCCCCCTCTTCCTCGCCGTCCCCTATCCCTGGAAGTCGCTCTCGCAGAGGCGGTCCCCCGTCCCGGGATAACCCCACCCCACCCTCTTAAGTACCGGGAGTGCAGAGTCCATCCCCGATGGTCACCCGGCTCCGACGCTACCGGCAGATTGCGGATGTGCTGGCGAAGTACGGTTTCGGTATCCTGGTCGAGGAGGTCTTCCCCGGAATCGGGCGGCTATGGAAAGCCCCCGTGCCCGCTGAAGAGAAACAATCGGTGTACGAGCGCATCCGCCTTGCGCTCGAGGAGCTGGGGCCGACCTACATCAAGTTCGGCCAGATCATGAGTACACGGCGGGAACTTCTCCCCCCCGAGCTGATAGCGGAGCTGCAGCGGTTGCAGGACCGGGTCGACCCGCTCCCGTTTGAGGAGATCCGGCCCGTGATCCGGAAGTACTGTCCGAACCTCGAGGAATGTTTCGATATCATCGAGGCCGATCCCGTCGCGGCGGCCTCCCTCTCGCAGGTGCACCGGGCCGTGATGAAGGATGGCCAGGTCGTCGCCCTCAAGGTGCAGCGCCCCGGCATCGTCGACCTGATCGAGGCCGATATCCTCATCCTGCAGTCGCTTGCCCGGCGGGTGGAGTCGCTCTTCCCGGACCTGCGGGTCTACAACCTGCCGGGGATGGTGGATGAGTTCGCGGTCCAGATCCGGCGCGAGCTGGACTTCTCCCAGGACGGGATGAACGCGGAGCGTCTCAGGAGGAACATGCGCGACATCCCGTGCGTGAAGATCCCGCGGATCCACTGGGGGATCACCGGCCCCTTCCTGCTCGCCATGGATTACGTCGAGGGGGTCCGGATCGACGACGTGGCGGCCATCCGCGCGTTCGGCCTCTTCCCCGAGGAGATCGCCGATATAGGGTTTCAGGCCTACGTCCAGCAGATATTCGTCGACGGGTTCTTCCACGGGGACCCGCACCCCGGAAACCTCTTCGTGACGGAACAGGGCGAGGTCGTCTTCCTCGACTACGGCATCGTCGGCGTCCTCCGCCCGGAGAGGAAGCGTATGTTCATCGATCTCCTCCTCGCCATGACCCGGACGGATGTGGCGGGCGTGGTCTCGGCGCTTGAGAGGCTTGACGTGCGCATCAGGCCCTCCGACCTTGATGCCGTCAAAGATGACCTTTACCTGGTCTTGCTCGACTACCGGGAGATGAGCCTTGAGCGGATGAACTTCGCGACGGCGCTCGGGGGCCTGACCGACACCCTCCGGCGCTACCACATCCGGGTTCCGCCCACCCTGATGCTGATGATGAAGGTGATCATCATGGTGATGGATATCGGCACCCGGCTCGACCCAGCGTTTAACTTCGACCGGCGGATCCATCCCTACCTGACGGATATCGTGATGCAGGAGCGGTTCTCCCCCGAGACCATGGCAAATGCGGTGCGGTCGCTTGCAAGCGCTGCGGAGGGGCTGCTTGCCATACCGGAGAACGTGAACGATACCTTGAAAACCCTCTCGGAGGGGACCGTCACGATCGATCTCGAGGATACCGATCTTAAAAGGATCACCGATGTCATCGACCAGACGAGCGATAAGGTCATCGTCGGGCTGGTGGTCGCCGCGGTCGTCGTGGGGTCCTCACTGGTGCTCCGGGTGACCGAGCTCCCGGTCCCGGGCTACGTCACGACGCTTGCCGTCCTGGGCTACGTCTTCGCGGTGCTGTTCGGGTTCTACGCGGTCTACAACGCCCTGAGGCACGGCCACGTCCTCCGGCGCTGACCGGTCCCCCCTCCCGCTCAACGCGGAGAGCCTGCCGGCCCAAAAAAAGATCATCCGGGCCGGGGACGGTTCACTCGGCTTTCTTCTTGAAGAAGAGCCTGCAGTGGCAGGACCCTTGCTCCTCGATCTCCTGCTCGTGGTAGAGGCAGGGACAGACGATGATCCGGTCTTTCTCGGGATCGCCGCTCCGGAGCCTGCAGGGACAGTATGCCGCCCCCAGCCGCTCCTTGTTCCGGGCAAGCCCGCGAAGAACGGCCGAGAGCTGCTTTTCATCGACGTTCAAGACGTAACCTTTCTCCTTTGCGTAGGCTTTCGCCTCCGCGCGCGTCGCCTCGATATCCTCTTCGGTCATACTCTTAATCAGGCCTCCTGCCGTCCGTACTCTTCGATATGGGTTGTCATCAAGTTAAAGATTTTGACCCTGCCCTCTGCGGGCATGCCCGGGGCGTGGCATCGTTGCGAGGGTGGTTCCTGCTCCGGAGAGAAGGCCGGCCCGTTCAGGCTCTCCCCGCCGTCGCGTTGCCGTGCCCATCAGAGGGACGGAGCGCGACCCCTCTCTCACGGTTCAGGGCGGCATGCCGGTTTTCCTCCCCGGAGAGAGGGATCGCACCCCGGTGCCGGGCATCTCTCCCCGGGGTGCAACGGCGACGGTCGCGGTATGGCTCACGCGGACTCTTCTCCGGGCGGCGAGAGTATCCGTTTCGCGACGCCGGCGTAGGTCTCCATGACGTCCCCCTTGTTGAAGCGGTAGACATCCTTGTCAAGGGATGCCCCGGTCTCTTTATCCCAGAGCCGCATCGAGTCCATGCTGATCTCATCACCGACGACGATCTCGTCGTTGGTCTTGCCGAACTCGAGCTTGAAGTCGACCAGGGTGATGCCGCGCGCGGCGAGGTACTCCGAGAGCACTATGTTTACGGCGAGCGCCATCGCCTTGATCTGGTCGAGTTCCTCGGGCGTGGCAAGCCCGAGGGCATAGATCAGGTCGTCGTTGAGCATCGGGTCGTGGTGCGCGTCGCTCTTGTAATCGATGACGATCACTGCCGGATCGAGCACCTCTCCCTCCCTGAACGGATAGTTGCGCACGATGGAACCGGCCGCAACGTTCCTCACGATCACCTCGAGCGGGATCATCGTGAGGCTCCGCACCGCTATGGCGGTGGGGTCGACGCTTGAGAGGTAGTGTGTCTTTATCCCGTTCTCCTCCAGGTACCTGAAGAAGAACGAGGAGACTTCTGCGTTATATCTCCCTTTGCCGCCCAGAGTATCTTTCTTCCCGCCGTCGAAGGCCGTGATGTCGTCGCGAAACTTCATGATGTAGACGCCCGGGTCGTCGGTGCGATAGACGGACTTCGCCTTCCCTGAGTAGAGGAGGTCAACCTGTTTCATGCCAGATCTCCTCCCAGGTGTTGATCGGGATGTATGATGAGACTATGCTCCCTCACCTCCGCCGGGTGCCGCGATCCGTGCCGCGAGACGCCGGATCAGGGGTTCGAGAAGCGGTGGATACCAGCCTTTCTCGATATACTGCGGGTAGATGCAGAGCCGTTCCCGCAGCTCGGCGTCTCCCGCCACTCTCCTCAGTTCTTCAAGCTGCGGCCAGGGGCGCTCGGGGTTGACGTAGTCGATGGTGAGCGGGGAGACCCCGCCGAGGTCGTCGACGCCGCACCCGACCAGGTGCGATGCATCCGCGAGGTTCGGGGGTATCTGCACCGCGACGTCTGCCGGGAGGACTTCGCGGGCAAGGGCGATCGTCGCGCAGAGCTCGTCGGTGCCGGGCGCCGGCGCACCCTCCATCAGCGTCCCGGGTTTCGGGCAGAAGTTCTGCACGATCACCTCCTGGATGTGGCCGAACCGCACGTGAAGGTCCCGGATGACCGAAAGTGACTCCTCGCGGTCCTCCATCGTCTCGCCGATCCCGACCAGGATCCCGGTCGTGAACGGTATCGAGAGCCTGCCGGCGTTCTCGATCATGTCGATCCGGACCGCCGGGTCTTTTCCGGGAGAGTTACGGTGGGCGGGGATATCCGCGGTCGTCTCGAGCATCAGCCCCATGCTCGCGTTCACGCCGCGGAGCCGGTCGAGTTCGTCGTAGGAGAGGATGCCGGCGTTGGTGTGCGGGAGGAGCCCTCTTTCTATGGCCGCAAGGGAGAGGTCGTAGACGTAGTCGAGTATGTCGGCATACCCTATCCTGCCGAGCACGGCGTCGAATCCCGCCACCGCTCCCGGGCGCTCCCCGAAGGTGAAGAGCGCCTCCGTGCAGCCGAGGCGTGCGCTCGCCTCCATGGTGCGGAGCGCATCGTCGGGAGGCATGACGCATCCCTCCCGTACCGGCGTCCGGAAACAGCAGTAGCCGCAACGGTTCCTGCAGACCGTCGTTAAGGGGAGGAACGCGTTTCGTGAGAAGGTAATCACGCGGCGGTGCATGGGTATATGTCGGCATCTCTCCACTTGAAGGTAGGGATGGCGATGCCGTCTCTCGCGGGCGATCTGCGCGAGGCGGCGCACCCTTCTGCACGCCGGGATATCCGGCATGAGGAAAACGCTTTTTTGTCCCGGAATCCGGTTATCATCATTGGGGGGCGGTCAGTATACCCGGAGAGAATTTGCCTTTTGACGAACTGCGCAACACAGTGGCGAAATATCTGAAAACAGCCCGGGATGTTGAAGAGTTCAGGATCACGTTGGCTGTTTTAGAAGGCGGCGCCTGGAGGCTGAATCTCTCCTGGATTAAAAAGATTGAAGATTTTAAATGGCCGAGACGGGCTGGAATGAAAGTTAATGCGAATATCGGCGCTCTGTTAGAGTTCCGGTATTCTTACAACTATTCACACTGAAGCGCGGCACCCGGCGCTTCGCCGCACCGGCACGCAGAGGACATAAAGCAGGCGGGTGGGGGACTCTCCGGTACGCATCCAGCGATGCCTTTTTGAGGCTGCCCCGACAACGATTTTCCCGATGTACTTCCACGCGCTCATCCCCTTTAAGCCGGTCAACCCCAAGACGCGCCTCTCCTGCATCCTCGACCAGGAAGAGCGGGAGGCGTTCGCCCGGGCGATGCTTGAAGATGTGATCGCCTCCGTGCTGAAGTCGGGGTGCAGCGCCACCCTCCTCTGCACCCACCCCTTCAAGCACGAGAACGCGCTCATCGCCGTCAGGAAAGAGTCGTTGAACGATGCGATCAACTGGGCGCTCGGTCAGTTTCACTGTCCGGCGCTCATCATCATGGCCGACATCCCCCTGGTGACGGCCGGGGATATCCAGCGGCTGATCCGCACCGAGAAGGACATGGCCATCGTGCCGGGCCGGGGCGGCGGGACGAACATCATATTCTTAAAGAAACCCCGGTGTTTCCGCGCCGACTACTACGGCGCAAGCTTCCTCGACCACATGCGGATCGCAGGGGAGTGCGGTTTCTCCGTCGAGGTGATCGACTCGTTCCGGATGTCGACCGACATCGACGAGAAGGAGGACCTGGTCGAGATCCTTGTCCATGGAAAAGGGAGGAAGAGCCGGGAGTACCTGGAGAACTCAGGGTTCTCTCTTGTCATCGACGAGAAGGGACGGGTCGGCGTGCAGCGCGACGCCCATAAAGAGACACTCTGACGCGTCGATGGTGGCGACCCCGGTATAGTCGCCGACCGGGAGCATAAGCCCCCGCACCACGGCTGCGGGGACGCACTCGTTTGCCTCCCCCATCACGAGTTCTGCGGCGGACGCGATACAGTCCGCCACCGCCCGTTTGGTGACCTCAAGTTCGCGGCCGAAGAGGTCCTGCTTCCCGCGCTCGTCGAGCACCGACGGTATACCCGAACACCCGATGGCGACCCCGCTGCATCCAAGGCGCATCGCGTGCGTCCTCGAGTCGATGACGATGACGCCGACGTCCGCCCCCGACCGCTCCCGGATCGTCGCGCGTATCCGCGCCGCCGATGCGTCGGGGTCGGCCGGCAGGAGGAGGACGGAACCGCGAGGAGTGTTCGAGGCGTCTATCCCGGCGTTCGGGAGGAGCGTCCCGTTCTTCATGCAGAGCAGGAATCCCGGTATGCCCCCGACGACCCGGTCGCTCTCGCGGAGGACCACCTCGACCTGGCAGGGGTCCATACGGTAATTTTCGGCGAGCCTGCGCGCCTCGTCGGACGGCTCGATGCCGGCGAGCTGCACGGCCCGCCCCTCGGCGGTGGCCACGGCCGACTCGGCGATGACCACGACATCGCCGGTCTGAAACCCTTCGCACCCCGCACGAGCGGCCGCCTCGATGAGGTGGGCCGCGACGTCGTCGCCGGCACGTATCAGCGCGGTCGCAAGCCCGTAGACCGAGAACGATGGCGCCGTCATCGTCCCCTCATCTTCGCGGACACCCGCAGGAGGTCGGCGGTCTCGCGGACGTCGTGGCTCCGCACGACGGCCGCCCCCTTCTCCACCAGCATCGCCGTGAGCGCGAGCGTTCCGGCAAGCCGATCGTCGGGCTCCCTCCCGAGCAGGTCCCCGATGAACGTCTTTCGCGAGACCGCGGCGAGCACCGGGCGGCCGAAGGATGAAAACGCCTCGAAGTTCCGGCAGAGCCCCCAGTCGTCCTCGCTCGTCCTCCCCGGGACCCATCTTCCGACAGCGGGGTCGAGGACGTACTCCTCGATCCCGAGGCGCGTGCACCGCGCCACGACCGCATCGAGCGCGGCGAGGGTTGCGGCAAGACCGACCGCATCGCCGGGCTCCCGGAGGCTTGCCATG
>MPOY01000495.1 GCA_001896715.1 Methanoculleus sp. EBM-46 | reverse complement strand
GCTATGAGTATCACAGACTGCTATCGGCGCTCCATCGCCTTCACGCGGGATATCCTGCGCCAGCCGGCGAAGACCGGCGGAGGACTCCGGTTCTCCGACATCGCCTTCTTCCTCCGGTTCGCCCGGCCGATCCGGAGAGCGGGCGCTCTCGCTCTCGTGACGACGGCGCTTGTCTCCGCCGAAAAGACCGTCCTCCCGCTCAGCCTCAAGATCTTCGTCGACAACATCCTGCTCGGGGAGGCCCCGGCACCCGACGCCCTTCTTGCCGGTGCCGGCGGCATCCTCTCGTCGCTCAACATACTCGTGGCCGCCCTCCTCGTGCTCGGCCTCCTCACCGGCGCAACAGACCTCGCCCGGAACTACTGGACCGCCCGGTTCCGCGAAGGCTACGCCTTCAACCTCCAGACCGCCCTCTTCGAGCACGTCCTCGGTTTCCCGCTCTCTTACTTCAAGTCGCAGCAGACCGGCTACATCATGTCCCGCCTCTCCGACGACGTCCAGATCCTGCAGTATACCGTCTCCCAGTACCTCCCCCAGATCGTCGCAAACGCCCTCTACGCCGCCTTCACCCTCGTCATACTCGGCGCCTTAAATATCAGGCTGACCCTCGTCGTCCTCGCCTTCATCCCCCTCTACATCCTGGTCAACGCCGTCTTCATCCGGCGGATCCGTGCCGCCGTCCACCGGGAGCGGGAACGGCAGGCCTACGTCTCGCGGGACCTCGCGGAGGTGATATCCGGTATCGATACCGTCAAATCGCACGCTGCAGAGGACCGGGAGGTGCACAGGGTCTCGGGGACGCTCCGGAACATGGTCGACGCCCGGATCAGGAGCACCATGCTCTCCGCGTTCTCGGAGTACTTCAGGGTCGGGGCGATGTCGCTCATGCTGATCGCCGTCATATGGTTCGGCGGAAACGATGTGCTCGCCGGCGCCATGACCGTGGGGGACTTCGTCGCGTTCGCGGTCTATATCATGACGTTTGCCCCCACCGTCAGCACCTTCTTCGCGTTTCCCGTGGTGATGCAGCCCGCGGCGACGTCGGCCGCCCGCCTGCGCGAGCTCTTTGCGATGCAGGGCGAACCGGGCGCCCTCCCCGACGCCGGCGGGTTTGTTCCCGACGCCGTGCAGGGGCGTATAGAGTTCTCCCGCGTCTGGTTCGGTTACGGAGAGGATACCCCGGTCCTCCGGGATGCGCAGTTTGTCATCCGGCCCGGCGAGGTGGTCGCCGTCGTCGGGCGGACGGGCGCCGGGAAGACGACGCTCATCAACCTGATCCTCCGGGCGTTCTCGCCCGAGAAAGGCACGATCACGCTTGACGGGCGCGACCTCTCGACACTTGACCCCCGGTGGCTGCGGCGGCAGATATCGATCGTCTCGCAGGACCTCTTCCTCTTTCACACCACCGTCGAGGAGAACATCCGCTACAGCAGACCTGATGCCACCGCCGGGGATGTCGTCGAGGCCGCAGAGAAGGCACAGATCCACGACGATATCGTCCGGCTCCCGGACGGCTACCAGACGGTCGTCGGCGAACGCGGGGCCCGACTCTCCGTCGGCCAGCGGCAGCGGATCGCCATCGCCCGGGCGTTCCTGAAGGATGCGCCCATCCTCATACTCGACGAACCCACGTCCGCACTCGACCTCCGAACCGAGGACCGGATCCGGCAGACGCTCCGCGACCTGGTCCGGGACCGGACGACCATCCTCGTCTCCCACCGCCCCTCGCTCCTGGAGATCGCCGACCGGGTCCTCACGATCGAGGATGGGCAGGTCAGGGAGTGCCGCATGCCCGCCCCTCCCTCTCTCCCGGATCTCTTTAAGGGGTGCGGCGACGCACCCCTACGACATGGAGCATAGAGCAGGGTGCCTCATCTGCGGCCGGGATATCCTGTACAGCGAAGAACCCCGCGATCTCCCCTGCGCCGTCTGCGGAGAGATACGGAGCACCACGGCGGCCTGCGAGGCCGGGCACTTCGTCTGCGACCGGTGCCACAGCCTTGAGGCGCTCGACCTCATCGAAGAGTTCTGCATCGCAACGGACCTTGAGGATCCGCTTGCCGTCGCCTGTATCCTGATGCGCTGCCCGGCGGTCAGGATGCACGGGCCGGAACACCACTTCCTCGTGCCGGCAAGCCTCATCGCCGCGTACTGCAACCACCGGGGGGAGCCGGGGAGGAAAGCCCCGCTCGTCCGGCAGGCGCGTGTGAGGGCCGGCATGGTTCCGGGAGGGTTCTGCGGCAGCCACGGCACCTGCGGCGCGGCGATCGGGACGGGCATCTTCGTGAGCCTGATCACGGGATCGACGCCCTTGAAGAAGCAGGAGTGGTCGCTTGCAAACCAGATGACCGCACGCAGCCTGATGACGATCGCCCGCCACGGGGGTCCCCGGTGCTGCAAACGCGACTCGTGGCTTGCGATCCGGGCGGCGGTCACGTTCCTCTCGGAACGGTTCGGCATAACCCTCCCCATGCCGGATGCGGTGCGGTGCGAGTTTAACGATATCAACCGCGAGTGCCTGCGGGAGGCGTGCCCCTTCCATGCCGGCTACGCGACGGGATGACCCGCGGCCCGGAGGGCGACGGTGATGATGCAGTAACCGGCCACGGTCCCGGCGAGGGTTGCGGCAACGACGACGAGGCTGCTCTCCCAGTATACGCGGCTCCACCAGCCCGCTACGCTGCCGATGAGGAACGAAACAAAGAGTACGAGGATCTCTCTCTCGAATGAGGCCACGACCGCTCTCCCTTCAACCGTCGGTTCTCTCCGGACATAATCGTTTGCGCACGGATAGCAGGGTTATATCCCGGCCGGGCACCGATCTCATGAGGGATGTTCGTCGCCTGCCACCTCCTGCTCGGCCTCATCATCGGCCTCGTGATTGCCCGGCACCTCGGCGACCGGCGACTCATCGGGCTTGCCGCTCTCGGGGCCATCCTCCCCGACCTGATCGACAAACCGGTGGGCCACATCCTGCTTGCAGAGTCGCTCAACTCCGGCAGGCTGTTCACACACGGGTTGCTCTTCCTTGCGCTCCTCCTTATGGCCGGCATCATCCTTGAACGGCGACGAGGATCGTTTGCGCTCCTTGCCGTCGCGGCGGGCGTGCTCTCCCACCAGATCCTCGATGCGATGTGGGCGGCCCCCGTCGCCTGGTACTTCCCGTTCCTCGGCCCGTACCAGCCGCATGAGTTCGCCGACTACTTCGGCAACGCCATACTTGCAGAGGTCTCGTCGCTCTCGGAGTGGATCTTCCTTGCCGCCGCGGCCGCGATCATTCTTGCTCTCTACCGGGGCACCCGGCCGGGCTTTCTCGCGATCGCCCGCACGCTCGCCCGCGTGGCAATCCCGCTCCTTATGCTCCTCACTCTCGCTTCCCTCTACGCCTGGGCGGCCGGCATACCGGAGAGCATCCTGATGGCCGGGGGCAGCGGGGAAGACTACCTGCTGCTTGCGGCAGTGGGAGCCGCCGGAATTGCGGGGATGGTCCGGTACCGTGACCTCCTCGATCTCGGGTAGGCCGTCACTCCAGCCGGTTCACCCGCTCGATGCTGCCGGGAATCTTCCGCTCGACCCGGAGCGCCGCCCGTCCGGGCGGTTTGATCTCGATGGCAAACGACCCGTAGGGCTGGCAGTCTTTCCAGACCTCCGGCGATACGTTCAGTATAAACCGTTCTCCCGGCTCAAGAAGCAGGTCGGAATCGCTGTTCACCCTCTCCTGGATGCTCCAGTACCCGGGTTTGGGGAAGGTGTCGGCCAGAGGGACACTCCGGGAGATGGGATTGCTATGTCCGGGACCGGTGAACCGGACGGATACCGTGGCCATATCGATCGGTTCGCCCCCGGCCGTCAGGCCGACCGGGATGACGAACGACTCCACAACCCCTGGCCTGGCGCTGATGCCGTAGACAATGCCGCTCACCATGCAGCTCGATCCCGCCTGCTCCATACCGTCGTGGATGACCGACTGGCCCTGCTGTGCGGAGGTGAAACCGGCCTGCAGGATGACGAACCCGAAGACCGCGGCAACGATGACGAGCGCGATCAGGACGATCGCCGCCTCAAGCCCGGTGAACCCGGCATCAGAAGAGCTCGACATAGGTATTCCCCCTGGCGCCGGCAGGAATTGTTCTCGTCAGCGAAGCGGTCGCACCTCCCGCGGCGGCCACTCCAATGGTGAACGTATCCCCGCGTTTGATGCCCTTACTGCCCGGGGTCAACCTCACCGTGACGATCTCCCCCGCCTCCAGTATATCGTCGGTGTCCTTGCAATATCGCCAGGTGAGCTTTACCGCAGGGTCACCGGGAGGATACGTGAGGAGCGCCTTTGATGTGGCGAGGGTGCAGGTCATGCTCTTCATATCGATGGCGGTCGGTCCGGCCGCGGTCTCGAGGTCGAACTCGATGAACGAGAGGTTACCCGCCACATCCAGTTTTACGATCACTGCATCCCCGGGGCGAAAAGCAGATCTGGCCTCGTCGAGGGCGGCGTGCACCACCTCCTGGCTCTTCTGCGACGTCGTCATGCCCATCCCGAGAACGACGTAGGAGAAGACCGATGCAACGACGACGAAGGCGATGAAGATGATAGCCGCCTCAAGGCCGGTGAAGGCCTGCTCATTCTTCCCCTCCCGGGACATAATGATCGGGTTTGGGCGTACCGTGATTAAAACATGCTGGTATCACCCGGAGATAGCAGGATTTTGCGGCCGGCAGGAGGGCAGCCGTGACGAGATATGTGCCCGGGCGCACTCCGGGAGAGAGGGCAAAATCCGTTCGGCACCCTCTGTTCGTGAGGCTCCCGGTTCTCCCGGATCGATATACGGGGCGAGGGTCTGCCGCCGGAAACCTATTTATACCTGGCCTATCATGGGGTAACAGAATGCCTCCTGAAGCCTCTCCGGGTCCTCTCTCCGGCCCCCCGCGCACCTGCACCGTCCTGCCGGGTCTAACGGGCAGTTGCCCCGATGCATCCCTCTCGATCGCGGCACAGGGCGAATCTGACGACCTCTCCGGCGATTCCGCCCCCCGGTTCGAGCGGGTCCTGAGCCTCGTCCTCATCGCCGCCGTCCTCGCGGCTCTCGGGACGACGATCTTCATCATCGTCTCCCCCGGAGAGGGGGAGAAGTTCACCGAGTTCTACATCCTCGGGCCGACGGGGAAGGCAGCCGATTACCCGACCGAGTTCATGTCCCGGACGCCGCAGACGGTCATCATCGGGATCGGGAACCACGAGTCACGGGACATCGCCTACACGGTGGAGACGTTTGCCGTGGAGAGCGGGTTTGATAGTGCGAAAAACCGGCCGACGGTCGTCTCGGCGACGCTCCTTGACCGGTTCTCCGTCACGGTGCCGGATAACCGGACCGTCGAACAGCCGTACACCTTCCGGATAGAGGATCCGGATGTGGACCGGCTTGAGTTCCTCCTCTTTGCGGAGGCGCCGCCTGAGGAGATACCGCTGGATAGCCTCATCGGGGCGGGCTACCGTAACCTGCACCTCCAGCTCCGGGTGCACTGACGGGCGCGAGGGGTTATCGGGGGCACCAGGGGCCCCGGATGGCAGGAGGCCCCTTCGCCGGATTTCTGCAGTTTTCTCTTTTTTCTGCGAACGATACCGGAAAATTTCCGATATCCGGCCACGATACGCAGGGGCAACCCTCCAAATATTTATACCGCATGACAGCGTATGGTTCATCGAGGTATAAGGATGAAACGCGGAATTCTGGTCGCCTCCCTCCTGATCCTGTCGCTTGTGGTAGCCCCGGCCGGGGCGTTCAGCGCGGACGACCTCCGGATAACTCTGGATACGGACGGGAGCGCAGATGTCACCTTCAACTACACACTCTCGTGGCTCGAGAGGATTGCCGTCTTCTTCCGTATCGCCGAGCCCGAGAAGGAGCTCAAGAACGCGCTCGAGACGGCAACCGGGTCTCCGGTAACGGTGACCTCGGCCATGAGCGACTCCGCCACGTTCTCGATCCGGAACTTTGCAAAGGTCAGGAGCACCGATGAGGGCAGCGTCTACTCGACGCCGGCACTCGACTTCACCGGGGCACAGGAGGTGCTCGACAGTTACTGGTTTGCACCGCTGGTCAAAGCCGACTTCTCCCCGGACCTGACGCTGGTCAGGTTCCCTGACGGCCACGAAGAGACCTTCGCGAACCAGTACGCAATCCCGGCTCTCTCCCACACAATCCCCTGAACCGGCCCCTATCCTTTCTTTTTTCACTCACACAAGATAGAGAGGTACGGCCTCTCACCCCGGGCGCTGGAGTCGGGTCTAACACCCGGGAGGTATGACGATGCCCGGC
>MPOY01000190.1 GCA_001896715.1 Methanoculleus sp. EBM-46 | reverse complement strand
GTTACTTGTTCGGTTACTTGTTCGGTTACTTGTTCGGTTACTTGTTCGGTTACTTGTTCGGTTACTTGTTCGGTTACTTGTTCGGTTACTTGTTCTCCGGTCTCTTCTACACCCTCATGTTGGATCCCCGGCGGGATGCTTCCTGCAAGAAAGACGGTAAACCGAACTTTCATTCCGATCTCTTCGAGCACAGGTTCAGGCAGGTTCTGCCTCTCCGCCTCGTCCAGAATGCGGCGAAACCCGCTACCCCATTGCTCGATCAAACCCAGTTCCCGAAATACACGGGCGATGGCGCGGTTGCGAATTTTAGATACGCCCTGTCTCACATCCTCGATGGTCATGCCAGGAAGTAGAATGCCCGGATTTTCTATCTCCACCCGATCATCATAGATGGCAACCCGCAGAGGTGCACCGATCTGTGAGTAATCGGCATGCACTATAGCATTGATGACTGCCTCGCGCATGATGATCATGGGAACGCTCCAGACATCGCGACGGCGGATCCCCGACAGATCTGCCCCCCTCATCGCATGCTTTTTGATAAACTCAATAGCATGCTCGACGGCGATAGGCAGATGTTCATGAATCTCAGTATGGTCGAGGATAGTGCTCTTTGTCGTGCCTGCAAAACGCCCGCACTGTACCCAGGCATCGGGAAAATGCCTCTCCCGATCTCTTCCGAAAAGCAGCACCCCGCCAATGGTCGGGACAAGCCTCCCCTGTACCGGTGTGAGCAGTTTCAATGTAAGCAATTCCTTCTCGTTCAACTCTCGCTGCCCTGCAAAGAGCGCCCGTGCAGCCGCCAGATCCAGCGCATCTATTGCCAGTTCTGGCAGGGGTAGCTCATCGAAAGCCGTTCCTGCTGCGTTCCGCTTCAGCTCTGCGATAAGTTCCTTATCGGCTTTCCTATTCGTTGAACCAAGGCGGACATATACGCCGTCAAAAGGACCCTCTTTCTTTATCCAGTGAGGTCTGGAACCACTGGGGAACACCTCCACCCCCAGCAGGGTCTTATCCTCAACAGGAATTATCTCCACATTGGGCACGAGTCGTGGTTCGATGTTATCAGCAATAAGGCTGCATAACCGCTCCTCCTCATCCAGCGGGTTTTCAACCCCTAAAACCCCATTTGAGCCGTCCTCCACCCCGACAAATAGGTATCCACCGGCTGTATTGGCAAACGCGACCAGTGTTTTGAGGAGGTTCCTGGGGGATGAGAGGTCTCGCTTGAACTCCAGTGTTTTACCTTCGTGCATTGAGAGCAATCGGGTGACGGGAAGACTCATTGGACCTCCCTATAGGCAATGATATCCGATTTTGATCTTTTATCTCCAAAGTGAGATGGTCTCATCATCTGAACGGTTTGGATTGCTTGCTCATTAAGCTGAGGGGTGCGAGATGAAAGTAATCGGGACTGACAGGCGACCGCCTCTGGAGAGTGGAGCAACAATAGCATGGAAGGCATTCTGGATTCCCAGGAGTATCACTTTCCGGGAAGGTTACCTGGATGACCGGGGAAAAGATCAATCGGGAGTTCGGTCTTTACAAGGCCATCGGCACTCGCGGGGCGGGGGAGGTTGTCGGGGGGTGGCGGGCGGAGAAAGCCGGCGAGGAGAGGAGGGTTTCCACGATCAGCGCTCGCGGGCGGGCGGGGTCGTGGGCGGGGTGGTGGCGGTGCTGTTACGGATGATCGGCGGGGGGATATGATCGATGGTAACAAAGGAAAGTCTGTAGCCAGATCCATCTCCGTCCGGAGGGCATCAATCGGTACCGGGTCTTCATACCGAGAGGCCGATCGACATCTTTGCGCTCGCAAACGACGACCAGATCCGTGATACGGCGATTAACATACTGCAGTTCGAGAAATTGGGGCGGCCCTCTGTCTCGGTCGGCATATTCGAGGGCCAGGAGGGGTCAAGCGCAAGATCCTCGCGAAGTTCGG
>MPOY01000410.1 GCA_001896715.1 Methanoculleus sp. EBM-46 | reverse complement strand
TGCTGTGTTGCATAACTCTGATCCATCGACCCAAACTTAAAAGAAGTCGGACGCCCCCTCCGGCCCTTCATGCCAAAGAAAGAACGCTGGGGACGCCCGTACCCTGATAGGCGTGACTGGTATATATATAATGAGTGCTTGGTCAAGCGCGGTGAATTCTATCTCTCGTTTGACTTTGTCGACCAGTGGGATGATGAGCTTGCCCAGATGAACGCCGGTAAGCCGGGTCGACCATTCCAGTATCCTGAGTCATTTATTGAGTGCATGGCCCGCATCTACGTCTTCTTTCAGCTACCCTACCGCCAGATGGAGGGTTTTGTCCGAAAACTCACGACATTCATTCCGGGTATCAAGGCGGCAGACTATACCACCCTCTTTCGCCGAATCAAAAATCTGGATCTCTCGCTCAAAGTAACGCCCGCCATCCTTGCCGAAGATGTCATCGTTGCCGCTGATAGCACCGGGATCAAGGTCACGAATCGAAGGGAGTGGATGCGCGAGAAATAGCGGGTTCATCGTGGTTGGATCAAGGTGCATCTCATGATCGATGTCGAGACCAACCAGATTCTCGGTTTGGAGATCACGGATGAATCGGTACAGGATGACCAGATGTTCATTCCGCTCCTCGACCAGACCCAACAGAACTGTGGGGAGGAACACCCGGTGTACCGGGCACTGGCTGATGGTGCCTATGACCGGAATGAACTCTTCAACACACTTGAACGCCGGGGAATCGTCTCTGGTATCAAGACTCTGGTCGATGCGGCAACCCACTCGACCGGGTCGCCCTATCGGGCCGAATGCGTCAGGGACCGAAATCGCATGGGTGGGTATCCTATGTGGGCGCGGGTAGTAACGTATGGGATGCGATGGAAGGCCGAGGGAGCCTTCTCCCACCTTCAAACGGAGCTTTGGGGAAGGAGTGCGAGCAACGTCTCGGGAAGGGATGTTTCGTGAATTACGGATAAAAGCGAACTGTTACAACACGTTGATCGCTCTGGCGGCCTGACAGGAGGTGGGGGGGGAGGGCAACCGCCAAGATAGTTATGCAACACAGCAGCCTGACCGCAAAGTTTATCTCGGAATTCTACATTATTGATCATGATAAATAGGGGGTTGCCCGTGATGGGGAATCACCCGCCGGGGCCGGCACCCATTGCCCGCCCGGCATGTATCGACCACGGATCAGGTGCCGGGAGACCGGCTGACTCAACAGATCGACCGGCGTTGTACGGTACCGGGGCCCACGCGGGTCCCTGCCGCGCACCCCGGCATGACAGAAGATGGGAATGAGGATATATGACAGAGACATTTGCTGTCAAACTGGAGGAGAAGTGCTACCTCCCCGACCCCCGGTGCAAGGCGGCCGCCTGGACGCCGGACTACACCCGGGCGTACCAGGAGTTCATGCACGACCCGGAGGCCTTCTGGGACCAGGTCGCCCACGAACTCGACTGGTTCGAGCCCTGGGATCGGGTTCTTGAGTGGAACTACCCCTACGCGAAGTGGTTCGTCAACGGAAAACTCAACATCACCTACAACTGCCTCGACCGCCACGTCACGAGCGACCGCAGGGATAAACCGGCGGTCATATGGCGCGGCGAGGGCGGGGAAGAGCGGAGGCTCACCTACGACGGCCTCTACCGCGAGGTGATGCGGTGTGCAAACGCCCTTGCGGGCCTCGGCGTCGGGAAAGGCGACCGGGTCTGCATCTACATGCCGCTCGTCCCCGAGCAGATCGTCGCGATGCTTGCCTGCGCGCGGCTCGGGGCCGTCCATTCGGTGGTCTTCGGCGGTTTCGGCGCGGGCGCGCTCGCGATGCGGATCAACGATGCGGAGGCAAAGGTCGTCATCACCGCAGACGTCGGCTACCGGCGGGGAAAGACCATCCCGCTCCGCGATATCGTGAACGAGGCGCTCATCCATGCACCGTGCGTCGAAAGGACCGTCGTTCTCCGGCGCGGGACACCGGCCGTCGACCTCGACCCCGCGCGGGAGGTCGACTACGCCGATCTTGTGGCCCGGGCCGCACCGGACTGCCCGGCGGAGGTGATGGATGCGGAAGACCCGCTCTTCATCCTCTACACGAGCGGCTCGACCGGCGCACCGAAGGGTATCGTCCATACCTGCGGCGGCTACATGGTCGGGACCTACTACACCTCCCGCCACGACTTCGACATCAAGGAGAGCGATATCCTCTGGTGCACCGCCGACCCCGGGTGGATCACCGGCCACAGCTACATCGTCTACGGCCCGCTTGCCGTCGGGACGACCGTCGTCATCGCCGAAGGGACACCCGACTACCCGGACCCGGGCGCCTACTGGCGGCTGGTCCAGGACCTCGGGGTGACGATCTTCTATACCGCCCCGACCGCAATCCGCATGTTCATGCGCCACGGTGATGCGTGGCCGGCGAAGTACGACCTTTCAACGCTGCGCGTGCTCGGCTCCGTCGGCGAACCCCTCAACCCCGAGGCCTTCGAGTGGTACTACCACCGGATCGGCGGCGGAGAGTGCCCGGTCGTGGATACCTGGTGGCAGACCGAGACCGGTATGCACGTCGTCACCACGATGATCGGCGAGGCGATGAAACCCGGGTTTGCCGGAAGAGCCATACCGGGCGCCGTCGTGGATGTCGTCGACCGGACGGGTAAGCCGGTCCCGCCCGGCACCGGGGGGTTCCTGGTCATCAGGGAGCCCTGGCCGGCCATGCTCCGGACGGTCCACGGGAACGATGCGCGCTACCGCACCTACTGGGAGACCATCCCGGGCTGCTACACTGCAGGAGACCTCGCGGTGAAGGACGAGGACGGCTACATCATGATCCTCGGCCGGGCCGACGACCTGATCGTCGTCGCCGGGCACAACATCGGGACCGCGGAGGTCGAGAGCGCGCTCGTCTCCCACGATGCGGTGGCGGAGGCCGCGGTCATCGGGAAGCCCGATGCCCTGAAAGGGAACGTCATCAAGGCGTTCGTCACCCTCCGCGTGGGCAAAAACCCTGGCGACGGCCTCACCGACGAACTCGCCCGCCACGTCAAGAAGAGCCTCGGGCCCGTTGCAGTGCCGGCCGAGATCGAGTTCATGGATCGGCTCCCAAAGACCCGGAGCGGCAAGATCATGCGGCGGGTTCTGAAAGCCCGCGAGCTCGGCATGGACCCGGGCGACATATCGACACTCGAGGAGTAGACGGGCATGACAGAGACACCGACGATCTTTGGGCTGCCGGCGGAGAGGGGGAGGTGGGGGCTCATCGCCCTCGGCCTCCTCATCAACCTCTGCCTCGGGAGCATATACTCCTGGAGCGTCTTCGTCGCGCCGCTTGCGGCGCACTTCACTGCAGCCCTCGGCCGGGAGGTGACGGCGGGGGAGGTCCTCCTCCCGTTCTCGGTCTTCCTCGCCTTCTTCGCTATAGCGATGCCGCTCGCCGGGAAGTATATCGAACGCTACGGTCCGCGGAAGGTGACGGTCGCCGGCGGGCTCCTCACCGGCCTCGGGTGGCTCCTCGCCTCGACGGCGACGTCGGTCGAGGCCCTCTACGTCGTCTACGGGGTGATAGGGGGGCTTGGTGTCGGCATCGCCTACGGGGCGCCGGTCGCCGTCGCGGCCCGGTGGTTCCCGGACCGGCGGGGGCTCGCGGTCGGGCTCACCCTGCTCGGGTTCGGGGTCTCGGCGTTCGTCACCGCAAACGCCGCAGGAGCCCTGATCGCTGCCTACGGCGTGATGACGACGTTTGCGATATTCGGCGTCGTCCTCGCCGCCGTGCTGGTGATTGCGGCCCTGCCGCTCCGGTTCCCGCCGGCGGGCTGGCATCCGGCAGGGTGGTCGGCGCCTGCGCCCGGCACGGGCACGGCCCCGGCCTGCGAGTGCGACCGCCGCGCTATGCTCCGGACGGGAACCTTTTACGGCCTCTTCGCCTGCTACTTCGTCGGCTGCCTCGCGGGGCTCACCGCGATATCGATAGCAAAGCCGGTCGGGACCGAGGTCGCCGGGGTGGATGCGGGGCTCGCGACGCTCCTCGTCGGGTTCTTCGCCATATTCAACGGGGCGGGCAGGCCGGCGTTCGGCGGCCTTGCCGACCGGATATCCCCGCAAAAGACGGCGATGCTGACGTTTGGCCTGATCGCGGCGGCATCGGTCCTGATCTGGCTCGCACCGGGGGTTCCCGCCTACGTCGTCTCGTTTGCCGTTCTCTGGGGATGCCTTGGGGGGTGGCTTGCGATCGCGCCGGCGGCGACGGCCTCCTACTTCGGGACGTGCGACTACCCGCGGTGTTACGGGGTCGTCTTCCTTGCCTACGGCGCAGGCGCCATCACCGGGCCGCAACTTGCGGGATTCGTCCGGACGGCGACCGGGACCTACCTCGGCGTCTTCCCGCTGGTTGCGGTCCTGGCCGCGGCAGGGTTTGCCGTCGCCTGGCTCCTGATGCGCCCGCCGGCGAGCGTTCCGGCGAGCACCCCCGTGCCGGTGGCGGCAGGGGAAGAGTAAAAGCGGTTACGCCTTCTCCGTGAGCCCGAGCCGCCGGAGCACCCCGGCGGCCGCGCTCATACCGCCGTCCAGGTAGACGGCGCCGACGAGCGCCTCCAGGCACTCAGCAAGGACCCGGCCGGATGTCCAGACCGCCTGGACGGCCTCGCCCTTCCCCCAGCGGACGTACCCCTCGAGGTCGAGGTCTTCTGCAAGAGAGCGGAGGCGGGTCATGTTCACGAGGTTCACCTTCCGGTTCGTGATCGCGCCCTTGTCGTGCGCCCCCTCCGCGACCAGCGCTTCCACGACCACGACGTTGATGACCGCATCGCCGAGGGTCGCGAGGGCGTCCATGTGGGCGCCCGGGGGAAGACCCGTCTCCAGGGTGTAAGCGAGGCGGGTGAGCGCCCGCACAAGGAGCGCCCGGTCCTGGAATACGTAGCCGATCCGTGCCTCGATCGCGCCCGTGTCCCGGCGGACGGCG
>MPOY01000099.1 GCA_001896715.1 Methanoculleus sp. EBM-46 | reverse complement strand
TGCATAGTCGATGCTGCCGTATGAGCCGACCTCTTCGGCGTTCCAGAACGCGAACTGCACCGTCCGGTCAAACGAATGCCCGCTCATCACCCGGGCAAGCTCCATGACGATCGCGACTCCGCATGCGTTATCGGTCGCCCCGGGCGCCCGGGCCGGGTCCGATGACGTGCTGTCGTAGTGCGCTCCCACGATGACGAGCTCGCTTGAAGCGCTGCCGCTTCCCGGGAGCGTGGCAACGACGTTGTTGAGCTCGCCCCCCTGGAACTCCACATCGAGCCCGGGGATGCCGGCAAGCCGTGCGTAAAGGTACTCCCCTGCTTCCCGGTTCCCCTCCGACTCGAACACCCGGGTCGGGATGGCCTGCAGGTTGTATGTCGTGTTCCAGAGTTCGGATTCATTGACCTCCCCGATGATCTTCATGATGGCAGGATCAGGTTGTTCGCGCGTCAGGTGTGCGCCGGTGAGGCCCACCGGAACTATCGTGAGGAAGAGAGCCAGGCAGGTGAGCAGCAGGGCACAGGGGAGCACTATCCGGGGGCGGGCATGCCGATCAGGGTCTTTTTCGCACATACGATCACATCCCATGAGAGATACGCAGAAGACGTTGCATGGTGAGCGATGACACATATACCTTCGCCAGGGTGGCGGGAGGGTTATGATACGAGAAGAGGGCGGATTATCCCGGACAAAGAGAGGTGTGTTACCGGGCAGTTCGGGAGGATCCCCCGGGATTTCTCCAGAATCCCGGAGCCAGAGGTATATACCGTATGACGTTGACTGATGGGTATACTCGCCGGAACCAGGCCATCACCGGAGCGCACAAGTATGCCCGACCGACCATCAACAGGCGACGAGTCGACCCTCTTACGATGGATGCGGCTTGAGATCGGCAGGATCAATGACGGTATCGTCTCAGAGCGCAAACGCCTCTCCAGACTTCTTTCAGAAGAGCGTCCTTCGTCCGTCACGAAGGGCGGCAGCGAGTACGGGTTTGACCGGGATGTCCTCCACCGTCTGGAGCAGGCCCTCCCCGGAGAACTGCAGAGACGACTCCGGCTCCCTATCCTCTTCTACTTCGATTCCACGGTTCCGGATAGCCTCTTCCTTGCGGATGAGGCCGCGATGCAGGCTCTCCAGAGCCTCGGGGAGATCAGCCCCCTCCGGAGGATGCAGGGCGGGAGGCTCTGGATAGCAAAACCTCTCGTCTACGCCATCATGAACAGGTATCCGACGGTAATGCAGGTCGTCATGGGGTAAATAGTCTCTCTCCGACAGCCACCACCACGGCGGCCCGCCCTCAATGACGTGGTCGACGACATGGTATGCGGCTGCCGGCCGCCTCATCTCCCGAACGTCTGCCGGAATCGCTCGAGCACCGGACGGGCGACCTCATCCATCCGCCGGTCAAAGTAGTCCACCCACTCCGCGACGACC
>MPOY01000375.1 GCA_001896715.1 Methanoculleus sp. EBM-46 | reverse complement strand
TTGCTGCCGTGTTTGCTGATCTCGGTCCCGTAGACGATGTTGATACGCGAACCATCAGGGAGGGTCGCGTCCACGATGGGACTCCGGTAGGTCAGCGGCCGTTTGATCCGTTCGGCGAGTTTGATGACGAAGTTGTCGAGCTCCCCTGAGTCTTTGAACCCGACGACCGACTTCAAGCCTTTGAATATCTTGTGCTCGATGAATATCGGCCCGACGCCGTTGCAGGATATATCCTCGATGTATTTGTCGGAGAGGAAGGGTTTGAGCGTCCCCATCTCGATCTTGTCGCGGACCATGAGGTATTCGAGCGCCTTGTACTCCTGTGCGGTGAGGATGAGACGGCCGTCGGCGAGGGTGGGGTGGCCGTGAGCCTGCCGGGTTGCCGACGCACCGATGTCGGAGACGAGGAAGGTCTTGATCCGGGACTTGATGTCTTTTGCCGTTGCGCCGGCAAGCAGGGACGGGTCAACCTCCTCGCCCGGCTGCCGGACGTAGACGAGCTGCCGGATGAAGTTCTTGAGCACCTCGATGCGCGCCTCTTCGGTCACCGGCTCTTCGTCGAGGGCGTCGATCATGTCGATCAGTTTTGCCTCGATCACCGGCACGATCTCTTTGACGGAGTGGAGGAACGAGGGCTCGATCGGTATGTACCAGTTCCGGACGTCGTTAGGGTCCGAGAAGATGTGGACGAACGTCGTCTCGTTGACGGGGTAGATGATGTTCGGGTTCTCCATCGATTTGAGGTCCCGCTTCAGCTCCGAGAGGAAGAGCGGTATGCCGACGGTGTTGACCGGCAGGATGTGGAGGTACTCGAGGAGGTGGGGGCTTGCCCTGACGTAGTCTTTTGCGTTTGCCGGGAGCATGCGGTAGAGGACGCAGGACTCGACGTTGTTGTAGCAGTCGTTCCCCTCGTCGATGAACTCGGGCTCGAAGGGGAGGGTTATCATTGCTTCCAGCGCCGAACTCATGCTTCTCACACCTTCGCGACCGAGACGGGTATGATCTTGATGCCGTACCCGGGGTGGACCTCGAAACTGATGATGTTCCCGGTGGTCTTTCGTGCGCCGCGGACCTTGACGACCTCGAGCATCATGACGTACTTGCCGCCGACGAGCGCCTTCTTCATGAAGAGGTGGGCGTCGCATATGGAGCGGATACGGACGAGGGAGTCCTCGACGAAGGCGTAGGTGTGCAGGGTGATCAGGATGGTCTTGCCGTGGTCGACGAGGTTTTTGCAGTTCGTGAAGAACGTGAGGACGGTGTCCTGCTTGGCGTACTCGGTGAAGAGGGTGAGGGAGTCGATGACGATCACCTGCGCTTTGCTCTGCTCCATGTAGGCGATCATCCGTTCAAGCGTCCCCTGCATCTTCTCTTTCGTCCACTCGAACCCGACGACGTGCATGGGAAAGACCCGGAGGTAGCCCCAGGCGAAGTAGTCGGATATGTCGAGGCTCATCGACTCCATCTGGGTGAGAAAGCTCTTGCTCGTGTTCTCGGTCGAGAAGAGGTCGACGTTGAACCCCTGTTTTAGAGCGCCCCATATGATCTGCTGGGTGAGGACGCTCTTTCCGGTGTCGTTCTCCCCCTCGATGAGGGTGAGGGATTGAAGGGGGAGGCCGTCGGCGATCTTCTTGTCGAGTTCGGAGTTCCCGGTCGAGAGGATCGATCGGTCGGGTAACCCGGGTATGCTGCTATCTGTGGCCATGCCTCTTCACCTCACGTATGCGGAACTCGAGACGCCGTTTCCCGTGACGACCTGGACGTATCCCGGGCTGTTCCCTTCGAACCTGACGGCGAGGAAGAGTGTCTCGCCGGGGTCGAGCATGCCCGGGTGGATGTCGTCGGGGGATATGTCCACCACCGTCCAGTCTCCGGTGTAGTGGGGGGTGCCGTCGCGGTAGATGTAGACGTCGATTGCGGCGACGTCGACGATCGGTTCGCTCCCGGTGTTCTTCAGATCGACGTACAGGGTTTGGCCTTCGATCGCCGCATCCTGGATCGTGATCGCCGTCCGCATGCGGATCTCCTGCTGGGCGACGAGGCTGTTCTGCGCCTCGACCATCACCTCCGTGGTGGCGAGGGTGCCGCCGACGAGGACGTAGGCGGTGGCGACCAGGAGGATGACGCCGATCCCTGATGCGATGAGGGGTCCTGCGCTCATGGCTAATCACTCGCGGTGAAGGTGGTCGACCGGGAGAGCCCCGTGGGGAGGACGAACTGGAAGTAGACGACCTGTCCCTTTGCCGGGACTTCTGCGGCCATTCCCTCGATGTAGAGGGTCTCGCCGGGGTCCCAGTAGTTGTTCTGGGTCTCTTCGAGTATCCTGTGGGTCCAGGTTCCGTACGCGAGCGGTTCGCCTGACTTCCACGTCAACCGGATGAAGTCGCCCTGGCCCCCGAGGAAGACGTCGGCCTTCCGCACGTCGGCGTCGGCTATCCTCCCGGTGCCGACGTTCTTTAACCATATGCGGGCGATGCGGTTGTCTTCGCTTGCGTAGGTCGTGACGATCCTGGCGTCCGTGCTCAGCCGTTCGTCCACCTTGTGGGAGGACGAGGCGATCGTGCCCGCGAGGGTGTAGACCACGGGAAAGACTGCGTTAATGAGGACGCCGGCCGATATGATGGCGGCGATGAGGAACATCGCGGTGGTGAAGGTCTCGCTTGACATTCATCATATCCTGTCCAGGAGTTCTATCCAGGCGTCGCCGGCATCCCGCGACGGTGCGTCCGGTTTCCCCTGGCGGCGGCGGGCGAGCATCAGCACCTCGATGAGGTCGCGGTCCATCGTCGCGTCTTCGGGGTCGAGGATCCGGTTCAAGACATAGAGCTCCGAGACGAACTCGTTCGGGCCGATATCGGCGATATCCTTCCTGGTCTCGGGGGCCATCCGCATGATCTCGCGGATCTGGTCGGCGACCTCATCGGTGATGTAGCCCATCGACCGGTAGGCGTCGATCATGATCGTCATGTGTTCGTGCCCGTA
>MPOY01000576.1 GCA_001896715.1 Methanoculleus sp. EBM-46 | reverse complement strand
TAGCCGGATCGTAGAACAGAGGAGAGTTCCTGTAACCAGAAGATTGTCCGGGAACAGCGACAAAAACCGGGGTGTGGAGAAAGGAGGTTATTGCCCGGGCGTCACCCGAGTTCATCCCAGCCGGTCTTCTTCCTGTAGATGACGATACCCACTATGACCAGGACGATGATGACCCCGGCACCGATATAGAGGAGGAGGTTGCTATCGAGATTGAACCCGTCACCGATCTTCTCGCGAAGAGTATTTGCATCAGTCAGGGCCTCGTTCGCCTTATTCTGGCCCTCGGTCGCCTTCGAGCGCGCCAGAGGGTAGTTGTTCGCGTTCAGGTTGTCTTTTGCCTGGGAGTAGAACTGGACGGCGCTCTCCCGCTTGGTCATGATGGCGACCACCTGCGGATCGCTCCCCATCGAGCGGTTTTCGACGAAGTAGGTGATCATGCCGTCGAGGGTCTCCAGCGTCGCGGCGGCGTTCGAGACCTCCTTCTCGGCCCATGCCTTATCGAGGAGCGCCTTCGCCTCATCGATGGCCTTCGTCGCGGTGGCGATATACCCTGCTGCCTGCGATGGCCCCGCGGATGCGGCGTGAGTGAGATCCTGATTCGCGGCGTCGTACTTCGCCTGCGCAGAAGCGACGTCGACACCCTTGCCGGCTTTATCATCGATATCGGCCTTCAGGTCCTTGAGGCGCTGCTGCTGGGCGGAGAGCGAACCTGTAATCTGCTGCGTGCTCACGACCTTACGGTTCATGTGGTACTCACCCTCCACATACTTGTTCCTGAGGTGCTCAACCTTGACGATCTCCACCTCACTGGATGAGGTTGTAGGCACGGTACCCCTCACCTGGACATCGAGCTTGACATCGCCTCCGTAATCCAGGTCAAACTCCAACAAGGTCTGGTAGGTTCCATACTTCGTGGCAAAGGGAATATCTGGAGTGCCCTCACGGCGAATCTTAAAGTCCCAGGATGGGTTTTGCAGCCCAGTACTGAACTCAAACGTTTCATCATCCCTCTCATCCGCGCGTGTGGAGGCCATCTTATAGGCGATCACGTAATGTGCATTCACCTCCTGGCCGGGCTCAAGAATATCACTATCGGGCTTTACTTCTGTCTTGATGACCTCAAACGCCGATACCGCCTGCACGACACAGACGAGTGCCAGCAGGAGAATGATCCATCTGCTGATGTTTGCCTTCATACTACCTCCTCACTCAAACAATGGTTCTATGCCGTCGTCGAACATGGTCGTACGCTTCTCTTTCGACTTCAGGACATCCTCTTTCGTAGCCTTTGCAATCTCAAGGAGTTCGGTGATCCGGGGGGCGTTTCCTATC
>MPOY01000258.1 GCA_001896715.1 Methanoculleus sp. EBM-46 | reverse complement strand
TCGTACTTCCCCTTCTCGATGGCGAGGATGGTCTGCCGGGTGACCCCGAGCTCGTTTGCGAGTCCCTCCTGGGTCAGGTCGTGCATCGCCCGGTAGACCTTAATCCTGTTCTTCATCCGTATCCCAGTCTCCATATTTACGTGCGTAGTACACCCTGAACCCGACGTACAAAAAGATCATCAGACAGAGCAGCGCCATCTGAAAGAGAGCAAAACCGCCGATAAACGGGAGTTCCAGCATGTCGGGCGGGGCCGTTCCGGGAGGTCCCAGGTGGGGCGGGCGCAACCCGAGCGGCCTTGAGAACGCAACGACCGCACTTCCGAGGCTGATCGCAAAGAAGGCCACCCAGAAGGTCTCCAGTGTCCGGAGCGCCGCCTTCTGTGTGATCATCGCCGTCCGTTCGTCCTCCATTCTCTCTTCGACCGTCCTTCGTACCGCATACAGCAGAATGACGCCGAGAACGAACGCAACCTGGATCAGGATCGGCCTCTCGGCTTCCACCGAGAGCCAGAAGATGCCGACCTCGATGAGCGCAACGATGCCGACCAGAAGATAGAATGTGTTTCGCTTCATAGCAGCCTGCGTATACAATCTTGGGCATTTCGTTATTAATGTTTAACTTTTGGGGGTTGAACCTCAAAGTCCGCAGGAGATTTTGCCGTCCTGACAGATGCCCTATACGGTTATCCGGATTGTTCTTTCCCGGACACTCTGCCGGAAAGGGTTCCATGGTGCCCCTCCCTCCCCTTTTGCGCCGGCATGGGCGTTGATAACCCCTGGTACGGCGGTGAGCAAGGCGGGTACAGATATGCGGGGCGTTATCATCAGCCAGAGGGCCCCTCGACCCGTGATCTTGGACGAAACTTTTTCTGAACAGGCCCTCCGGAACGAAAAGGATCCGCCTCCGGAGCACCGTCCCGACCATCTCGAAAAAGAATGAATTATCTTACCGGTGCGCGAAATACGCGCTCACCCGGCCGCCGTCCACCGCGTCTACCCTCGCAAACCCGACCCGCTCGAACTGGACGACGTTATCCCTCTCTCCTGCGACCAGCGGTTCGCAGAACCCTTCGATATCCCCGTCCTGGGTATGGAGGGTGCAGGGGAGTCTCGCATCCGCCGGCAGCCACTGGATGATCGGGGCCTTCTCGCGCCGGGCATCCCCGAGCGACTCGCCCGCGTAAGTGACCTGCGGCACATCTCCATCCCACGCGATCCGGATGTTGTAGAGATCCTTTAGCCGGACCATGCTCTTCCCCTCGATATCCGCCTTCGGGAGGAGGACCGTGCCGGCGGCGACGAGGACCCTGACCCCCCGGGAGGGATCGTTCGGGTGGAGGGCCGCACGGGCTTCGTGGACCGGAGCCCCCTCCACGGTGACCTCGACCGGGTCGGGCACGAAGAAGTAGCGGTTTGCCTTCGGGTCGACAAGCTCCTTGTTCCGGGCATAGAGGTTCTCCCACGAGAACGTGATATCGGTCTCCCCGATGCCGATATCGACCATGGCGTTCCGGACCGCCGCGGGCTCGATCCCCCGGCGCGCTATCGCCCGGAGCGTCCCGAGGTGGATGTCGTCCCATCCCGTGTAAAGGCCGCTCCGGATCCCCTCGCGCATCCCCGACGTCGAGAGGACGACCCCCGATATCCCCATCCGGCCGTAGTGGCGGTAGACCGGCGGTCTCCAGCCGAAGTAATCGAATATGTAGCGCTGTCTCCCGGTATTCGCGATATGGTCCTTCCCGCGGATGACGTGGGTGATCCCGAGCAGGTGGTCGTCCACCGCGACCGAGAAGTTCATCAGCGGGAAGACCATGGCATCGACCCTCGGGTGAGGGGGTGCGTTCACGATCCGCATCGCCGAGAAGTCCCGCATCGCCGGGTCCGGGTGGGCGAGATCCGTCTTCACCCGGACGGTCGCGTCGCCCTCGTAGAACTCGCCATCGAGCATCTGCTGCCAGAGGTCCAGGTTCTCATCCGCCGTCCGCTCCCGGCAGGGGCACGCCTTCCCCTTGAGCTTGAGTTCTCTGAACCGCTCGGCGTCGCAGACACAGACGTAGGCGCCCCCGAGCTCGATGAGCCTCCGGCACCAGTCGTAGTAGACGTCGAGCCGGTCGCTCTGGTAGACGATATCGGTGATGTTGAGTCCCAGCCACTCGATATCCTCAAGCACCATCCGGTAGGCCTCGGGGTCGACCCGCCGGGGGTCGGTATCCTCGATGCGGAGGACGTACCGGCCGCCGTAGCGCCGGACGTAGTAGTCGTTCAAGATGGAAGCCCGCGCGTGCCCGAGGTGCAGCGGTCCACTCGGGTTCGGCGCAAACCGCATGACGACGCCGTTCTCCGCCCCTTCGAGGGCGGGAAGTTCGCGGGAACGCTCGTGCGGCCCGGAGAGCTCCTCGAGGAGTTCGGGGGCGAGTTCCAAGAGAAGGCTCTTTCTCTCCGCCGGGGAGATCGCCGCCACCTTCGCGATCGCATCTTCTGCAAGCGGCCCGATATCGCGAGCCCGGCTCCGAAACTCGGGGTGTTTCCCGAGCATTACGCCGATGACCGCACCGCTCTTCGGGGTGCCGCCGTGTTTCACCGCGTTCTGCAGGGCGTAGATGAAGAGCAGGCGCCCGGGATCCTCGTCCATGGTATCAGTTGCCCCGGGTTATGAAGTAGTCGGCAATCTCCGCGAGGAGACGCTTCTCTTCCGAATCCGGGAGGACACCGAGCGCCCCTTTTGCGGCGGCGGCCCGCTCGACGGCCGCGGCCCTGACCTCGTCGAGGATGCCGGCATCCTCGAGGCGGGCGATCAGGCCGTCGATCTCCGCACCCGTAAGTTCCCTCCGGTAAGAAGCAAGATCGATACCACTCTCCCGCGCCTTGATCGCGATAAGGGTCTGCTTCCCTTCCCGGATATCCGAGGCACGGTCCTTGCCGCTCTTTGCGGTATCGGCAACGAGGTCGATCAGGTCGTCCTGGATCTGGAAGGCGACGCCGCTGTTCACCCCGAACTGATAGAGGGCATCGGCCTGGACGGGGTTTGCACCCGCGAGAATCCCGCCGATGGCGGCCGACGCGCCGTAGAGCACGCCGGTCTTCTTGCCGACCATATCGAGGTACTCCGTCTCCGAGACGTCGTCTCGCTTCTCAAACGCCATATCGAGGCTCTGCCCCTCGCAGATCTCGGCACACGTCCGGGCAAGCATCCTCGTCGCCCGGACTTTCGCGATATCTTTTGCATCCGCAAGGCAGATGAACTCGAACGCCTTCGCGTAGAGGACGTCGCCTGCAAGGATGGCCGTCGGCTCATCCCAGACGGTGTGCACCGTCGGGACGCCGCGCCGGGTGACGTCCCCGTCCATGATGTCGTCATGGATCAGGGTGAAGTTGTGGGTCAGTTCGAGCGCGAGAGCCGCGGGGAGCAGGTCGTCCGAGGCTCCTTTCTTCACCGCATCCGCGGCGAGGATCACCACCGCCGGGCGGAGCCTTTTGCCGCCTGCAAGCAGCAGGTGGGCGCTCGCCCGGAAGAGGTCGCCGTGGACGGCTCCAAAGTAGCGGTGGATCACCCTGTCGATCCGGTCGGCATTCTTCTCCAGGTAATCGTTCAGCGTCGTCATGCCTTCATCTCCTACGTTATCAGCACCTTCTGCCCGTTCCTGAGTATGTGCAGGTCGTTTCCGAGCGTATACCCGATCTCCTCCGCAAACTTCGCGTAACTGCCGGTCATGTTGATGTCGCCGTGAGCCGGTATGACGTGCTGGGGGTTCAAGAGGTGCAGGAACTCGTAATGGTCCTCGCGGTATGCGTGCCCCGAGACGTGCAGGTCGTCGAATATCCGCACGCCTGCCATCTTGGCGCGTGCCTCGACCAGGTAGCGCTGCCCGTAGTTCATCGGGTTCGGGATAACCTTCGCCGAGAAGAGGATCTTGTCGCCCCTCTCCAGTTTGTAGGGCGTATCCCCCATGACGATCCTCGTCAGGATGGCGCCCGTCTCCCCCTGGTGGCCGGTGACGATCGGGACGAACTTATCCTTCCCGGTCTTCATGATCCGCCGCAGCGTCCGGTCGACGGTCCGGCGGTTGCCGAACATCGAGAGCGATTCGGGGAACCCGACCAGTTTCAACTGCTCGGCCGCCGAGCTGTAGCGCTCCATCGACCGCCCGAGGAGAACCGGCTTTCTGCCGATCTCGTGGGCGCACTCGGCGATGGTCTTGACACGGGAGATGTGCGACGAGAACGTCGAGACGAATATGGCGCTCTTGTCGTCCTCGTAACTCGTTATGGTATCCCGGACAAGATCCCGCGCTATCTTCTCGCTCGGGCATCGCCCTTTCTCGCTGACGTTCGTGCTCTCGACGATCAGGGCAAGCACGCCCTCTTTGCCGAGCTGCCGCAGCCGCGCGAAGTCCGGCGGTTCGCCGAGGACCGGCGTCCGGTCGAGCTTGAAGTCGTTTGCGTAGACGACCGCGCCTCGCGGCGTGTGCAGGACGGGAAAGACCGTATCGATGATCGAGTGCTGGCTCCGCACGAACTCGAGCGTCAGGTGCGGGGAGATGGTGTAGCGCTGTCCGGCCTTCAGGGCGAAGAGCTTATTGTTCACCCCGAACTTCTGTTCGCCCGCGATCTGCTGCCGGATCAGTTCCGACGTATAGGGCGTGCTGATGATCGGGGCGTTGTAGCGGTGCGCCAGTTTCGGTATAGCGCCGATATGGTCCAGGTGCCCATGCGAACAGACGATCGCCTTGACGTTCCCCTCTATTGCATTCATGATGGTGTCATCAGGAATGGCCTTCATCTCGATCAGGTCCAGAGAATGCATGTTCTCGATATCCGCATCCTCGTGGATCATCACCTGGTCAAGACGCAGGCCCATATCAAAGATGACAATCTCCTTCCCGCAGCGGACGGCGGTCATATTTCTGCCGACTTCGTTATACCCGCCCACTGCTATGATTTCAATATCCATGTAGCCTCCTTGCAGGAATTTTTGTAGTTAGTCGCTGTTTTCAATCATCTGCCGGGTCAATCCGGTAATATACGTCCGTGCGTGCCGGAGATCCCGTATCGTCCGGGATCCTGTCAGGAACATCGCAACGCAGAGTTCGCGGTGTATCCTCTCGATGGCGCCAGAGAGTGCGTCTTCGCTCTCCATGGCCGGCTTCAAGAGAGGGAGCGCCATGCCCCCGAGATCCGCCCCGAGTGCAATGGATTTCGCGATATCGATCCCTGAACGCAGCCCACCCGTCGCAATGATCGGGCCTCCTGCCGTTCGCACCTCGCAGAGGCTTACCACGGTCGGTATGCCCCAGGAGAGGAACGCTTCCCCGAGATCGGCAAGACCGGAGTCGCTCGTCCGCAGGCGTTCGATCTTCGCCCAGGACGTCCCGCCGTAACCACCGATATCGATGGCGGCCGCTCCGGCTCCCCTGATTGTCCTTGCGGTCCCGGCAGATATGCCGGAACCGGTCTCCTTCACGATGACCGGGAGGGAAAACTCCTCACAGAGGGTGCGGAGTGCATCCAGGCACCCCTCTGCGTTATGATCGCCCTCCGGCTGAATCGCTTCCTGGAGCGAGTTGACGTGGATAGCGATCGCCTGTGCGTCGATCATCTCGACAGCCCGCTCCACCCACTCTATGCCGTGGTCGCGGAGCTGGACGATGCCGAGGTTCGCGCAGAGGAAGGCCCGCGGCGCTTCCTCCCGCACGATGGTGAAACTATCCTCCAGTTCGGGATTCTCCAATGCCGCTCGCTGAGAACCAACACCCATACCGAGGTTGTATCGGTCGGCAGCACGTGCAAGCCGCCGGTTCACCTCAAGGGTATCCGGATGTCCTCCGGTCATCGCTGCAATGAAGAGGGGGGAGGCGAGTGTGCTGCCGAGAAACCGCATCGTGGTCTCGACGGCATCCATGTTGCATTCCGTGAGGGCGTTATGGACCAGCCGGACATCCTCGAAACCGGCGTCGCCGGCCTCGACGGGTTTTTCGCAGCAGATGAGGAGATGGTCCCGTTTCCTTGAAGATGTCGCGGTCTCGCGGGTCATGGTGCGCCTCTCTGGGTTACAATCGTCCCGTCGTGCCCCGTTCCGTCCAGGAACCGGCCGACCTTCGAGACGTGGAATATGTGCGATTCTATTCCGGCATCGGCGAGCGCGAGGAGTTCCGCTATCTTGCCCCGCATGCCTCCGGTCACGTCGGCCTTCGTCGATTCGCCGATATCGAGCGATTCTACCGTGCTTCGGTCGATGCGCGGTATAACCGACCCGTTCTGCAGGACGCCGGGGACATCCGTCGCAAGACCGACGCGCCGGCTCGCGAGAGCCACGGCAAGCCGGGTCACCAGCTGATCGCCCGACACGATGCAGGAGCCCCGCAGGCGGTCCATCACCACGTCGCCGTGCAGCACGGGCACGATGCCGTGTTCTGTCATCTCGGCGATGTGGCGGGTCTCAAACGAGACCAGACGGCCGCCTTCGGCGAGGGCGAGGGCGAGGGGGTGGATGCCGATCGCCTCGATGCCCGCATCCCGCAGGGCCTCGACGACCGCATCGTTCAGGCGTGAGACGGCGGCGTGCGTCTCGTAGACGCCGGGCACGTTCTCTCCCGTGAGACCGCCGTTGATCCGGTAACGCCGGGCCTCCGGGTGCCCGCACGAGCCTGCGCCGTGGACGAGGACGAGAGCCGGCCTTCTCGCCGCGGCAAGTTCCCTTGCAACCTCGCGGAGGCGCGCGTGATCGATGGCACAGTCTCCCGACTTATCGGTGATCACGCTCCCGCCCAGTTTCAGTACCACGGTCTCAGTCATTCTTCTCTCTTCTCGCGCCGTCGGTATCTATGGTGGTGATGATGGCCTTTCCCTCGCAGGCCTCGATGGCCCCGGCAACCCGGCTCTTAGCACGCCGGGGGCAGAGAGCGATGATGCACCCGCCGCCCCCTGCCCCGGTGATCTTTGCGCCGTAGGCGCCGCTCGCCCTTGCCGCGAGCACGAGCCTGCTGCTTGCGGGATGCCCGACGCCGAGGGCCTCCAGGAGAGCGTTGTTCGTATCCATGCACTGCCCGAGCACTTTCTGGTTGTTGATGTTGTGGAGGGCGGCAAGCGTCACCGCCCCGATGGCGTCCAGGATCGGGTCCGCGATATCGGGATGTTTCTTCTGCAGGGTCCCGACCAGTTCCACCATCTTTGCGGTACTGTGCGGCACGAGCGTATTCCCGACGACGAGCTGGAGGCCCTGCGGCGGGAGCCGTCGCTTGGATGTCCCCGTGATGAGCACCATCCCGCCGTTCGTGCAGACGTAGGTATCGGTGGGGCTTGCCCGTCCGCTCTGGACTTTCCTCTCGATGGAAAACGCGATATCGGCAATCTCGTCACGGGTGCGCCCGATCCCGAACTCTTCGTTGATTGCAGAGAGCGTCGCCACCGTCACCGCGGCCGAGGACCCAAGCCCCGACGAACTCTGGAGTTGCGAGTTGACGTAGACGCTGCCTCGAACACCCATCCGTTTGAAGCACTCGTCGATGTAGGGCGATTTCGGGTGGGTCGGGTTCCGTGACTTCTTCACGGTGACAAAGACCCGGGGTTTGATTGCCATCGCCACCCCCGGTTTACCGTAGACCACTGCATGCTCGCCGAAGAGGAAGACCTTGCCCGGCGCGCTCCACGTTGCCAATCAGACCACCGCTATCGCCGCATACCCCACTACCTGATTGATATCCCCCGTCACATCGCCGCTTGTCGTATACCGGAGGAGCTCGCCCCGCCCTGCACCAAGCGACCGGCAGGCGATGCACATGGCCGCGATCGGGCCGTAGCCGCACACCGTCGCACCGGTCTCGTGGAGCCGGCGGTAAAACTCCGGCACATCCAGGGTCTTGAGCGCATCGATCGCGTAGAGGTCCTGCTGTCGAGCGGTTTTATCCGGGACGTAGTGGGAGAAGTCGCTCGAGGCGACGATCCGCACATTCCTTCCCGTCCGCCGGATCGCCCGGAGCATCTGCTCCGCAAGATCCGCCGCCGCCTCGTATCCCTGGTCTCCCATCATGATAGGCGCAACCCTCGCTCGCGGGAACCGGTACTTGATGAACGGCATCTGCACCTCGATCGAGTGTTCACCCCGGTGCGACGCCTCATCGATAGGGATATCCAGCGCATCGACGAACTTCGTATCGATGTCGACGACCCCGAGCGGCGTCTCCCACGGCACGGCTGATGCAGAGGTCATGTATCCCCGGTGGCTCGGGCCGATGACGGCGAAGGTGCCGTCAAAATCAGGTGGTATGGTCGAGAAGGCACAGGCCGAGGTCTCCCCTGAGTAGACGTAGCCTGCATGGGGGGAGACGATCCCCCGGGACGTGACACCCGGGGCCTTCCTCTGGAAGAATGTCTCCAGCAGCTGCTCCAGATGCCGGGGCTCGGCAGGATAGAACATTCCCGCTACACTGCATGGGCGCATATCCATCAAGATTGAGCTCTTGTGCCTTCGAGTCTTATAACTCTGTCTCAAAGTCCTCAACGGTGAGCGATGTGGCAACACCGCGCAGGCGGAGCAACTCTTTTGTCAGGAGGTAGTACGCCATCGAGAGCGCTTTCCTGCCCTTGTTGTTGGTGGGGATGACCAGATCGACGTACTTCGTCATGTTATTGGTGTCGCAGAGGGCGACGATCGGTATACCCGCCTGGACGGCTTCGTTGATCGCCTGGGAGTCGCCGATGGGGTCGGTCACCACGACCACATCGGGTTCGATGTACTTGTTCAGGCGCTGGTTGGTGAGCATCCCGGGGATGAACCGGCCGATGACGGCCATGCCGCCGATGGCGTCGGCGAACTTCTTCGCCGGGTACTGGCCGTACTGCCGGGAGGTGACGACCAGGATCTTCGCGGGCTCATACTGCGAAAGGAACTTCGCAGCGGTCTTGATGCGGTCGTCGGTCGCCTGGATATCCAGGATGTAGAGTCCATCCCCGCGGACGCGGTAGATGAACTTCATCATGTCTTTGCTCTTCTGCTGGGTGCCGATGTGCACGCCTGCTGCGAGATACTCCTCTACGGGCACCAGCGGTTCTTTCAGCTCGATCTCGAGTTCGTTTCCTGTCAAGTTAGATCAGCTCCTCTATGCGAATCAGTTCGTTCAGTTTTGCTATTCGTTCTCCGCCGACAACGCCTGTCTTGAGGAATATGCACCCAAATGCGGTTGCAAGGTGCGCTATCGTCGCGTCGGTGGTCTCGCCGGACCGGTGGCTCATGACCGTCTCCATCCCGCTCTCCCGGGCGAGGTGGATCGCCTCGAAGGTATCGGTGAGCGTGCCGATCTGGTTTGGTTTTATCAGGACGCAGTTTGCCGCGCTGGTCTCGATGCCTTTCGTGATCCGCTCGACGTTGGTCACGAAGAGGTCGTCGCCGCAGATGAGGCAGCGGTCCCCGACCAGTTCGGTCAGGTCGGCGAACGCGTCGAAGTCCTCCTCAAAGAGGGGATCTTCGACGTAGATGAGGTTGTAGCGGTCGACGAGATCGCCCATGTAGGCGATCTGGTCCTCGCGGGTCCGGGCGGCATCCTTGTAGCGGTAACGCTCGCCGTCCCAGAGTTCGCTTGCCGCGACGTCGATCCCCATCCGGACCTCGACGTTCGTCTCATCAGAGACGGTATCGATCGCCGAAGCGATGATATCGAACGCCTCGATGTCGGATATGGCCGGTGCCCAGGCACCTTCATCCCCTTTGCCGGAGAGTTTGCCCTGCGTCTGCAGGATCTTCTTTACGGCCCTGTGAACGGCGGCGTTCACGAAGACGCCCTCCGTCGCGCCGGAGGCACCGGTGGGAACCACCAGGAACTCCTGGATGGAGGTGGCGCCCGATGCGTGCGCGCCGCCGCCGATGACGTTCCCGAGAGGGAGGGGCGTCTCGGTGGCGAATGCACCGCCCAGGTACCGGAAGAGTTCGATGTCAAGAGACGATGCAGCCGCCTTCGCGCACGCAAGTGAGAGCGCTACGGCGACGTTTGCGCCGATCGAGCTGAAGTTCGGTGTTGCATCGTACTCTCTCAGCAGTGCGTCGAACGTGATCTGATCGTGAGCGTCCTCACCGATGAGCGATGGAATCAGGTTTTTCCGTGCATCCTCGACAGCCTCGCGCGGCGGCCGCACCCGGGCTTCGTGGGTCCCCGTGCTCGCGCCGCTCGGCGCCGCTGCACGCCCAAAACCGCAATCCGTGTAAATCTCGGCCTCGACCGTCTCGTTTCCCCGGCTATCCAGGATCGTTCTTAAGATAATCTGTTCGATGGTCGTCATCAGATCACTACTTTCTCTTCACCGTTATAGGGATCACGCTTCGATCGAACTCTTCAAGTGCGATCTCAAGCGGCTCGGTCTTTGGTGTCTTAACCAGAACCGGTGCACCCATCGATATCTGCAGAGCACGAGCCCCTATGATCCGCGCTCGTTCATATCGGGTATATGATTCCATCGTGCAGCCTCAAAATCATTCGTAATAAAATGGGGTCGCTGAGATTTGAACTCAGGTCACAGCATCCCGAACGCCATAGGATAGTCCAGGCTACCCCACGACCCCTCATTGATACGGGTTCAGATCCTCCACTACTTCCTTGTGCGTCAGCAGCATTCGCCTGCAGCAATACCGCTCCAGGCCGAGAGCGTCGAGGATCCGTTTCGGATCCTCGCCCGCATCTCGCCGCCTCTCGAACTCCTTCCAGGCTGTAGAGATGACTTTACCGCATGTAAAACATCGTACGGGTATCATATAAATTGTCCTGTATCCCTTATATCTCTTTTCCTCACCGGTAGGACTTCTGGAACCGTGCCCGTGCACCCGGACCGTGCGGTTTCTTGGTCTCCTTCTGCCGCGAGTCGTTCACGAGCAGCGTCCGGTCGTACGCAAGGAACGCATCCTTGATCGCGGGGTCGTTGTGCCACTCCACGATGCCGCGTGCAAGCGCCGTCCGGACCGCCTCGGCCTGTCCCACCACACCGCCGCCGGAGACGTCGATCGCCGCATCGACGCCGTCGAGCGCGTTCGGGATCAGCAGCAGGGGTTCGGCGATCTTCATGCGCGTCAGCTCGGTCCCGTAGACCTCCAGGGGCACGGAGTTGATGCGGACCCGACCGTTGCCGGGTTTCAGGGTCGCCCGGGCGATAGCCGTCTTTCTCTTACCGCTTGTATTGATAATCTTTGCCATTCCGTCACCTCATCAGTACTTTGCTCCGAGGTTCTTGCTTATCGCCCCGACCGTTATATACCTCGGGCTGCTCAATCGGTCGATGTGGGCCGCTTCCAGGGATTCGGTCTCCATACCGGCAAACTGCATGGGAACGCCGACGTATGTCTTTACCCGTTTGAACGCCGCGATGCCGCGCTCGCGCTTGTAGGGAAGCATCCCGCGGATGGTGCGCTTGACGATGTGGTCAGGCCTGCGCGGGAAGAACGGGCCGCCCTCGCGGGACCCCCGGTCGCGCTTCGTGTAGTAAGCCGCGAGCACGTGCGCCCGGTTGCCGGAGACGATCGCTTTCTCCACGTTCACGAGGGCAATCTCTTCGCCGGCGAGCGCGCGCTGCGCGACGATGCTTGCCATCCTCCCGAGCAGCAGTCCGTCTGCATCGATAACTGTTACCATTCGTCTCACCTGAGGATCCGTACCCGGCTCCCCTTCGGGTTGTCCCGGAGGAGGTCCTCGATGGTCATGCACGTTCCGTTGGCGCCGGTGATCTTGCTCACCGCGGCCTCTGAGAAGTCCAGCGCGGCGACCTTCACCGGCAGGTTGAGCGCACCGCTGCCGAGCACCTTACCCGGCACCAGGATCGTCTCGCCTTCGTTTGCGTACCGGTCGATCTTGCTGAGGTTCACCTCGGCGTAGTTCTTCCGGGGGGCATCCAGCCTCCGCGCAATCTCACGCCAGATCTTCGCCTCGTGTACACGCGACGCATCTTTCAGCGTCACGATGAGGGCGGCCAGCCGGGGGTTGGATTTATTCTGGGTTGTCTTCATTCAGTCCCCTCTCCCGTCATATCGTTTATCACATCTATCAGGTCGTCTGATGATCTCTGAATGTACTGGAGCGCTCTCTCGACGATCTCCCGGGCGGGCATCGATCCGTCGCTCTCCACCACGAAGATGAATCGCTCCGGTTCGGTGCCGATCCGGATGGCCGGCTCGGTGCCGATGCCGCCGGCAAGGCACGCCCGTTCGCAGAGCCTGCAGAGCGAACAGAGCTCCTGCCGCCCGCTGACGACCCGGACCTTGCCCTGCCCCGCCTCGAGCACATCGCGCGGACACTCATCGATGCACATGCCGCACCCGTCACACCGTTCGTCGACGGCGATCGCCGGGTAGTTCTTGTAACCGCAGGCGGTCGTCGCCTGCCACTTGGCGTGCTCCTTCCCGGTGCCGACGATGGCGTGCGCCTCGAGCACGATCTTCTGCTCCGGCCCGAGATCGATGATGGGGATACCTCCTTCCGCCGGTGCGGCATCGGGGTCCTGGGAGATCAGGTCGCTTGAGTAGACCGTCTTTGGTCCCTCGACGGAGAGCGTGTAAGTGGCGGTGCAGACCGGGCAACCGGCGCCTCCGCAGGAGCACTCGCTCCGGACGGCGTAGCGTGCAAGGTCGGTCCGGAGGGGTACGAGCCCCAGCCGGTGTGCCAGCATCTCATCGAAGATGACGCTCGTGTTGTCGTATATGCGGACATCCTCGATTGCGAGCGTCGGCACTTCGCTGACCATCGCTCGCCGGAGCATGTTTGCAAACGACGTCGAAACGCCGCTTATGGTGAATCGGGCGACTCTCTCGTCCAGTCGAGAAAACGCAATCTCCATTACACTCTCCTTCCTCTCCGGCCGCCCTTGCCGCGGATGCTGTCGTGGGGCACCGGAGTGACATCTTCAATGCGGCCGATCCTCATCCCCGCACGGGCGAGGGCGCGGATCGCTGCCTGAGCGCCGGGACCGGGGCTCCTCTGTTTGCCGCGTCCGGGTGCACGCACCTTCACGTGGACGCCGGTGATCCCTTTATCGCGCGCGTTCTGGGCGACCTGGATCGCCATCTGCATGGCCGCGTAGGGCGAACTTTCGTTTCGGTCCTGTTTCACGACCATACCGCCGCTGCTCTTGGTGACCGTCTCGGCGCCGGAGAGGTCGGTGATGGTGATGATGGTATTGTTGAAGGAGGCAAATATGTGTGCGATGCCCCATTTCTCTTCTGCCATGGTCTTACCTCACTCCTGCGCGGGCGATCCTGCTTCTCTCGGGGTGAACGCTGTTCGTGAACGGGGAGGGGCCGTAGTAGGCGATAGCGGCCTCTTCGCTTCTTGCAACCCGGTAGCCCGGCACGGTGACCCGGCGGCCGGAGATGGCGATGTGTCCGTGGGTGATGAACTGGCGGGCCTGTTTCGGGGAGCGTGCAAGCCCCTTCCTCTGGACCAGCGTCTGGAGGCGGCGGTCGAGCTGCTGCTCGACCTTCAACGCAAGGATGTCGCCAAGGTCGGCGCCCTCGCCGACAAGACCATAGCGATAGAGGTGGTTGGTGAGCTGGTCCTTCTTCTTCTGGTACTCATCCACGTTGAGGCCTGCAGACCGCAACGCCACGAGCTCACGGGCAGCAGAGCGGTACTTGCGCAGGACGCTCTGGGCCTTCCAGAGTTCGCGCTTGTTCCGGAGCCCGTAGTCGATGAGGAGCTTCTTTTCGTCTTCGAGTCTCGTCTTCTCGAACCGCCGCTTGGGCGTCGCGTACTGTTTGTGGTTCTTTCCCGGATATCCCATTCAATCACCGTTCAGTCCTTCTTTCTCTTGACGCCGACGGTCGTGCCGGTTCTTCCGGTGGACTTGGTGCGCTGGCCGCGGACCTTCTGCCCCGTCTCGTGCCTTATGCCGCGGTAGCTCCGCATCTTCCTCATGCGGTTGACGTCGTCGTCGTTTGCCATGGTGAGGTCGGTCCCGAGGAGATGGCGGGCATCTCCCGTGTAAATGTCTTTTGGACGGTTCACCATCCATGCAGGCACCTGCTCGGTGTAGGTGTCGACGGCGCTTGCAATACGCCCGACGGATTCGTCGTCCAGCTTGCCGATGATGGCGCGGGGATCCACACCGGCAAGGGCGGCGATGGTGCGGGACGTGTGCGAACCGACGCCTTTGATACCGGTCAGTGCGATGTGCACGGCCTTGGTGCCGTCGAGATCAGTGTTCCTGACTCGAACAAAGTACTTTATCTCTTCTTCATCCATGTGATCGCCTCTTCATCGACGTTGTCGGTGAAAGCGCTGAGGGAGGGATTTGAACCCTCGAGTCCCAGGGGGACACAGGTTTAGCAAACCTGCGCCATACCAGGCTTGGCTACCTCAACATAGAACTTCGCATCTCTCGACACTCGCAGCACGCGGGTGCTGCTCCAGACACAGCATTCTATGACTTGTGCTTACTAGTTTTGGCGAGATGAATTAATAATAATTGTGGTGATCCGGGATTCCAGGCGGCACGACGGTCCCGGCGCCCGGGTGCCGGGCCGTACTCCCTCCCGGCTCCGGCGGCCCGCCCGATCACGCCTCTCTTCGGGGGGACGGGCGTGCCCGCTCGACCCCGCTCCCGATGAGTGCCGACGCGACGAGAGGGAGCGCGATCGTTGCGTCGCAGAAGCACTGGACCCTGGGGGACTCGGGAGCCTCTTTGCCCCAGCTGATCGCTTCTTCAAACGTACACCCGGAGAGCCCGCCCCAGTGGGGGGCGTCGGTGGTGTACTGGACGGCGTAGGCATGCCCGCCGAGGTGCTGCTCGTGGATCGAGGCGATGACCTGGGTCTGCTGGATGAAGTTCTTCGGGACGCCGCCGCCGACGTATATGACGCCGGTCTTCTGCGACTCCTCGACCATCCGGGTGATCTCGTCGGTGTCGGCGAGCTGGTCGACGTCGACGTCGACACCGCGCCGGCGGGCCATAACGAGGCCGATCCCGATCGACGAGTCGCCGAGGGCGGGGATGAAGATGGGGACGCCGTACTCCGCACAGGTGGCGATGAGCGATCGGCCTTCCGGTCTCCGTGTGCAAAGCCAGCCCCCGAGGCGCCGGATGAACTCTCTCGACGAGCCGCGGAAGGGCGCTATCTCGTCGGCGAACCGGGCGATCTCGGCATCGACGCTCCGGAACTCTTCCTCATACGCAAAGACGTCGTATATCCGGTCGATTCCCTCTTCAAAGAGCGCCGCGTCGTCGGCGTGGTGGTGGCCGATGTAGTGCCGGACGCCGAGGTGTTCGCAGGTGTCGTGGAATATGTTTGCACCCGTGGAGACGAGAACATCGACGTAGCGGTGCCTGACGAGTTCGACGAGCACGTTCTGCATACCTGCCGGGATCATCGCCCCCGAGAGCCCCATGAATATCGTGCAGTCCGGATCTTCGACCATCCTGGTCCAGACACCGAGCGATTCTCCGAGTTTTCTTCCCTGAAAACCGGTCCTGCTCATTGCTTGAAGGAGGGTCGTTACATCCCTATCCGGTTTGACTGGCTGCGTTGGTTTCATGGTCAATTCTGGTTATGGGTTTCGGCCGGAGGGTATTAAATGCCTGCACGGGGGCGACGGTGCACCGCAAAGAGCCTGCCGTTCTCCTTAGAACGCGGGTTTTCCGGAGGGCTGAGGGACATGGCCCCCTCCACCGCCGTGGCAGGGGTGTTCGATACCGGTATGATGGACTTCGAGTGCATACGTGCCTATCGCCGGCGTCGGGACGAACCGGTCTTCGGGGTCGGAACGGTTGGTGCCGGCCCGGGAGAACGAAGATCGTCGTCCGCCCGCTTCCCGGGCGGCTGTTCATCCGCCGGTTCTTCGCCGGGGATGCCGGCGATCGCCCGTGCATACTCCTGCGCTGCCGGATAGGCCGGTGCGAGGACGGTGGAGAGGCCATTGCCCCGGACCGTGAACGGGGGTTCGCCGAAGATCTTCAGGGCGGCTCCGGCATCCGGGGCGCTCCCGGTTATCTCGATGCCGAACCCGGCAAGCGTGTCGTCTCCCTGCCAGAAACTGCCGGCCAAAGGCGTGACCGGCTCCGGATCCTCCGTCCGCCGCTCCCTGAGTGCCGCCATGACCTCATCCCTGCTTTGCCCCCGGAGGGCGAACAGGAGGAAGGGGTCCTCGTCAAACCGTTCTGCGAGGAGGTAATAGACCGCCGCGATGTGTTTGCAGGGGTTCTCCCAGTCCGGGCAGGTGCAGTTCGTCGTGATATCCTTCTCGGAGGCGGGAAAGAGGGGAACTCCTGCCTCAGAAAAGACCTTCTCGATATCGTGGGGCACCACACCGGCAAGGAGTTGTGCCGCAAAGATCGCCTGCGCACTCATCAGGTCGAAAACCCGGCCCCACTCGGCGTCGGTGAGGGCGCGGAGGCGGATAGTGACGCCGTAGGGCCTCGCGGCGGAGCCCTGGACCTTCGCCCGCACCTCTCCGTCCCCGACCTCCATACCGATCACCTGCCCTTTCCGGGCATACCGCTTCCCGCGCTGCAGACGTGAAGCGTTCCCCATCTGCTCGAGCGCCTTGATGAACTGCTGCGACCACCACTGCTCCCCGATCGCCCCGCGCTTGCTCCGCGCCTTGAGGCCGTTGGCCACCGGCCGCGGGGCGGACGGCGGATACGAGGGGTAGTAATACCATGAGCCCATTCGTCAATCCTCCACCGCATCCCGGCGCAGGGTCAGGAGGTCGCGGAGCTGCTCGGTGGAGAGCGATCCGATCCAGTCCTCCCCTTTGCCGACGATCTGGTCGGCAAGCGCCTTTTTATCCTCGATCAGCGTGTCTATCTGCTCTTCAAGCGTTCCCGAGGCGATCATGAGCCGCACCTGGACGTCGCGGGTCTGGCCGATCCGGAAGGCCCGATCGGTCGCCTGGTTCTCGACGGCCGGGTTCCACCACCGGTCCAGGTGGAAGACGTGGTTGGCCGCCGTCAGGTTCAGCCCCGTCCCCCCGGCCTTCAGAGAGAGGAGGAAGATAGGCGGCCCTCCCGGCTGCTGGAAACGCTGGACCATCTCGTCGCGCTTCTGCCGGGGCGTCCCGCCGTGCAGGTAGAGGACGGCCGTGCCGAACCGCTCGCGGATGTAGGGCTCGAGGATCTTCCCGAACTCCGCAAACTGCGTGAAGATGAGGGCCCGTTCGCCCGCATCCAGCACCTCTTCGAGCATCTCCAGGAGGCGCGCGATCTTTCCGGACCTTCCCTCGAAGGCGGCGGTGTCGTGCAGAAAAAGCGCCGGGTGGTCGCATATCTGCTTTAAGCGGGTGAGCCCCCCGAGGACGATTCCCCTGCGCCGGATGCCCTCCGCCTCGTCGGCGCGCTCGAGCATCTCCTGCACGACCGCCTCGTAGAGCGTCGCCTGTTCCGCCGTGAGGCTGCAGAAGACCTTCATCTCCATCTTCTCGGGGAGGTCGCCGATGATCGAGCGGTCGGTCTTCATGCGGCGGAGCACGAACGGCCGGATCAGCTCCCGGAGGTGGCCGGTCTTTGCCGGGTCGCGGTAACGCTCGATCGGTACGGCAAACCCGGAATGGAACGACTCAAACGAACCGAGGTATCCGGGGTTGAGGAACTCCATGATCGACCAGAGCTCGGTCAGGCGGTTCTCCACCGGCGTCCCGGTCAGCGCGATCCGTTGCGGCGCTTTAAAAGACCGGACCGCCTGCGCCTGTTTCGTGGAGGGGTTCTTTATGTTCTGGGCCTCGTCGAGTACGATGCAGTTCCAGTCCACGGATGCAAGGAGGTCTCTATCGCGCGCAGCAAGCGGGTAGGTGGTGATGGTGACGTCGGAACCGGCGGCCTGCCGGGCAAACGCATCGCCGCATGCCCGGGCGCTGCCGTGGTGGACGGCGACCGTGAGGCCCGGCGCGAAGCGGGCAAACTCGCGCCGCCAGTTTCCGACGATCGACATGGGGCAGATGAGGAGCGCGGGTGTCGCCGGGGTGCCCCGCTCCTCTTCGGCGAGGAGGTAGGCGATCACCTGCACGGTCTTTCCAAGCCCCATATCGTCGGCAAGGCAGGCGCCGCACCCGTTGCGCGCAAGAAACGAGAGCCACGAGAGACCGCGCTGCTGGTACGGCCGGAGAGTGCCCGAGAACGCCGCCGGTTGCGGGACGGCCTCGAGCGTTCCTCCTTCCCCGGACCGGTCAAGGAACCCGCGGAGCCATCCCTCCGCCGCGACATCGCTCACCGCCGGGCCGCCCGGGTCTGCTCCCGCGGCGATGCGGAGGAGTTCGCCGGCCGTCATGGTGCCTCCGGGATACCTCCTCGTGAAAGCCTTGAGCGCCTTCTTGATCTCGTCTCGGTCGATCGAGCGCCACTGGCCGTGCATCCGCACCAGGGGGATCTTCAGAGACGCAAGCTCCTCGAACTCTTCCGGCGATATCGCTTTATCGCCGAGGGCGACCGTCCAGTCGTAGGAGACGAGCGTGGCAAGACCGAGCCTTCCCTCCTCCTCCCGGGCAGGTTTGGCCGTGAGGTGGAGGGAAGGCCGGGAGGCCGCGCTCTTCCACCACGCGGGAAGTATGACGCCAAAGCCGCTGTCCATGAGGAGAGGGGTCCATTCACTGAGGAACGCGTAGGCCTCCGACGTAGCGAGGTTCACCCCCGCCGGGCGCGGGGACGTGAGGCTTGACTGGAGCACGGGGTAGATGCGGGAGGCGCGGCCGAGATCGGTGAGGAGCCGGTCCTGCGGATCTTCAAACCGCTGCGCAAGAGATGTGCGCACATCTCCGCGCTTCTTCCATATATCGCCGGCCGGTATGACGATGCCGGGGTCGTCGGCGGCCTGGAGGTGGAACGTCAGATGCCACTGCCCGCTCTCCTCTTCGGGCTCTTCCAGGCGGAAACAGGCGCGGAGAGGGGTGGGGGCGATCGTCGGCGAGAGCCAGTCGTCGAGCTGCTCGTAAAACCGTGTAACCTCCTCCGCGCCGCCGGCAAGGTCGTCCCGGCTGCCGGAGAGCACCTCCACCCACTGTTCGCCGAGCGGGACGATCTTTCTCGGCCGGCCCCGCGGTTTCTGCAGCAGCGGCCGCTCCCTGAGGGCGCCGGTGACGAGCGTGTGGACCGCACGGTCGAGAAACGACGTCACCAGAGCCGCCGGGTCGGGCGGGGACCCATCCGCCCCTGCGGCCCAGAACCGGCAGGCCGGCGGGAGCGCCCCGGCGAGGCGGGCCACGCGATCACGGTCTTCCCCGCGGATCAGGGCTTCCCATCCGCGGGCGCCCGGCACGAACGACTGCCGCACGACGAGTCCGAGGGCAAACCGTGCCGCCTCCGACCAGAACCGGATCGTGGCCCCGTAGCCGGGCCCGGAAGGGAGATCCGCAAGGCAGGCGACGGGCACCGTCCCGGGCAGGCGGATGGCGGGAACCCGGTAGGTAACGCAGTCGGCCCGGTCCGGCACGACGGATCCGGGTTCGCACTCCGGCGAAGGAAGAGGATCCTGCCCGGTTGCCGGGAGCAGGACGGTGACCGTCACGGGTTCGCCGGCAAGGTCGAGCGCCGCGGTAAGCGCGGCATGATCGGCCGCGAACGGGTGCGGGAGAACAGGCGGCTTTTTGGGTTTCCTGCCCCGTCGAGGCGTCCCTTTCCGGGGCAGGGCCGGATCTTCCCCCCAGACGTGAAACGCCCCGGGAGATCCGTCGGCCCAGAAACTGTGGAGGATGATCATACGATCGTGTGATTATGTACTCTTTTTTGTACCCTCATCAGTGCATCGGTGGAGCGATGAGGCCGGCGGCGCGTGGGATCGGCATCCCGGGGGCCAACGCCCGGGCGTGCCCGGATCCAAAAATGGGGTTTACCCGTCCTCTCCTCAGAGGGCCTGGACGAGCGAGTTTCGGGTTACGACGCCTGCGATCCTGCCGTTCTGCGTGATCGGGACGGAACCGATGTTCTTCTTGAGCATCAGGTCGATGACGTCGGAGACGTCGGTATCCGCGTTCACCGATATCAGGGGGGTGCTCATGATGTCGCGCACGAGGAGGTTCCTGATCCGGAACTCCTGGCGGGTCCCCTCCACGATATCCTTGAGCGCGTAGAGCGCTTTTGCTACGTCGGTCTCCGTGACGATGCCGAGGGTCTGGTTGCCCTCTTCGACGATGAACCGGTTGATCCCGCCATCAAGCATCCTCCGCCGGAGGTGGACGGCGCGCTCCTCGACCTGGATGGTGTGCGCCGGTTCCATGACGTCGGGGAGGTTGCCCGGGGGCCGGAGCACCTTCAGGAGGTCGCCTGCCGTCACCTGGCCGATGAGGCGGTGTTCGGCATCGAAGACCACGACCAGTTTGTAGTGCTGGAGCAGCGGCACCAGGATATCGATGTTCTGGTCCGGATACGCGGAGGTGAAGTTCTCCTCGACCGTGTTCGCAACGTGGATGGATGTGGCCTTCAGCGCCTGGGTCTTCCTGCTCCCGAGCGTCTCGGCGATAGCCGCCCGGGACGTCGTGCCGATGACCGTGCCGTTGTTGGTCACGATGAGGGGGTCGACACCCTCATCGAGCATCTTTTCAAGCGCTTCGCTGACAAAGGCAGATTTTGCGATGGTGACCGGTTTTGCCATCACGTCTTTGACGAGTATCTGAAATCCGTCGCTCATTTTGCCACTTCCTTGATGATGTCATCTCTCTTGAGCACGCCCCGGATATCGCCGTTCTCCACGACCACGAGGCTGTTGATCTGGTGCTCGAGCATCAGCCCGACGGCATCCTGAATGGATACGCCGGGGGAGACGGTGACGACCGGGCGGCTCATGATGTCCTCTGCGACTGCCGAAACCTCGACAACGTACCTGAACCGCTTCTGTCCTCCCGGCTCCTCTTTGCGGAGATGGGTGACGTCTTTTCTCGGCAGGTTCATCCTTCCGTCCAGGTACTCGTAGAATGCGAGGTTACTCTCCGTTATAATGCCTGCAAGGCTTCCATTGTCGTTAACGACGATAAGTTTATCGTTCTTTCCCTTTATCGTGTCGATGACGTGGTCAAGCGAGTGATACCGGCTGACGGTGACTGCATCCTCCATGACCTCGTCGACCCGGGCAAAGAGACCGCGCACATGGGCCGACCGCATGATGTCCAGTTTGGTGACGATCCCGACCACCCTGCCTTCGTCGACGACCGGCAGCCCCGATATGTCGCGGTCGAGCATCATCGCCGCGATATCGTGGATGCTGGTATCGGGCGCTACGGTGATCGGGTTCTCCGCCATCAGGATGCTGACCGGGATCCGGTCGATCGGGCGCCGGCGCCACATCGGTTCCGTCTGCCTGAGACGGTAGGCGATATCCTTCTTGGTGAGGATGCCCCGGAGTTCATCCTCCTCCATCACAGGCAGCCTCGATACGCGATACCTGAGCATGAGGTTCCGGGCATAGGCCACGTTATCCGCCGGTGCAACGATGTACACCGGGGCAGACATCACATCTACGGCGCGCATATATTCAATCACCCTTCTGCAAATGCTTTCACGAGATCGTACTCCGTCACGAGGCCGACGAGGTGGGAGTCCTCTATGACGGGGAACGCCCCGACGCGTTTTTTGATCATATCGACGGCGATCTCGTGGATGTTTCGGTCCGGCGTGGTGGTGTAGAGTTCCCCGGAGAGGAGCGAACGCACCGGCGCCCCCATCACCTCGGCGGAATCCCCGGTCGTCAGCTGTTCAAAGGCCCTGCCCTTCCCGAGGTAACTCATGATATCGGTGGCGGTGACGATGCCGCAGAGGACGTCGTCCACGACGACGGGAAGCCGCCGGAACCTGCATGTCACCATCTCCCTGCAGACGCTGCCGATCGGTGTGTCGGGGCCCGTGACGCGGACCGACGATCGCATGACGTCCTCGACCTTGCGGCCCGAGTGCTCGGTGGCGAGCACCTTCATCACGTCGCGCTCGGTCACGATGCCCTTCAGGGTTCCTTCGGCATCGGTGATGGGGAGCCCGCCGACGTTGCGGTTGATGATGATATCGACCGCATCGGCGATGCTCCCGGTAACCGGCATGGCGACCGGCTGCGAGGTCATGATCTCGCGGAGTTCCTCGTTGACGGCGGCAAGGAAATTGCCGCCGTGCTTCACCTGTACGAGGTTGAACTTGTCGCCGCCGCCCATGAAGTCGATGATGTCACTGACGGTCACGATCCCCCGCAACCGGTGTGTCCCGGGATCGACGAGCGGCAGCCGGCGAAATCCTTCCCGGGTCATGATCTCGACCGCCTGGATGATCGTGGTGGTCCGTTGCGCCGTGACGACGTTCTTCGTGGCGATCGCCATGATCTCGCCTTCGTAGCCGGCGATCTTTGTTTTGAAGTTGACTGGCCCGCGATCACGTTTGCCCGGCGATTTCAGGAGCCGATCGGCCGGTTTCTTCTCTGCGTTATTCGAGTTCGGTTGCATGGTATCACTCCTCTGGCGATAATAGTATTCAGGGGTGGCGCCCTCACGGGGCGAGGCAACTTGAGACGTCGTGGCGGTCGATGACACCGACGATCCTCTTCCTCTCGTCGATGACCGGAAGGATGCTGACGTCGTGGTCGACCATCAGGTGCGCCGCCGTCGCGACCGGATCGTCAGGCGTCACCGTGATGACGGGGGTCGTCATCACCCGGTCCACGGTGGTGTCGGCCTGGTTCTTCACCGACATGCGGATGCTTCCCGCGCGCAGGAGATCCCGGCGGGATACGATGCCGATGGGTTCCCTCTTCTGGACCACGGGAAACGCGATGAAGCCGCTTGCGATGATCAGGTTATAGATGCGGTGGATGGGGTCCTCGGGTGCGCAGGTGACGGGTTCGGGCGACATGGCGTCTTTGACCCTGCCGCAGATATCGCGGCGGGAGATCAGGATGGGGAAGAGTTCCGAGAAGAGCACGCCGCCCAGGAAGACGCCGTCTTCATCGACGACTGCGGCGCTGTTCGTGCGGGCGTTCATGATGGCGCGGCCGACCCCGGTGAGAGGCGTATCCGGGGCGACCCGGGCGGCTTCCCTGACAAACCCTTCGATGGTGACGTTGGACTTCGTATCCACGACGCGCAGGACGTCGGATATGTCGAGGTAGCCTGCCAGCCGGTTCTTCTCGTCCAGGACGTAGAGTTCGCGAAAGACGTCGTCCCGAAGGATGCTCCGTGCTTTCGTGATGTAGTCGCCATTGCACAGGGTGGGTATATCCACCATCAGGTTCTCGGCCACTTTCATAGCAACTGTTCCTCCTCCCGACAGGCGTGGCAGAGCATAAGGTTGTCGACCCGCGAGAGGTCATCGGACATATCCCCGCACCGGTCGCAGACGCCCATGGTGTAGACTTCTTCGCGATTGATCTCGATGAGATCCGCCAGCAGTTCGTTCACCTCGGCCGCGACGGTGAGGATATCCCTGACCGTGACGATACCGATGACCCTCTGGTTCTCGACGACGGGGAGCCGGCGGACGCGATGTTTCACCATCATGGCCACGGCGTCCCCGACCATCCTATCGGCGCCGATCGTGATCAGCGGGGTGCTCATGATCCGGTCGACGTGAACGTTGCCGGGCTTCATATCCTTTGCAACGACTTTACAGTTGATATCCTCCTCCGTGACGATCCCGATAGGCAGGCTGTTTTGCAGTACGATACAACTGCCGACCTCGTCGCGGCACATGGCCTGTGCCGCACGGGCGACCGTCTCCCCAACATCGATGGTCGTTGGATGGCTCCGCATGACCTCCCTGATTGGTACCCGTGTCTCAAAGTGGATGACGTCGCTATTGTTCATTATGGGATTCTCCTAATCTGGTCGCGGTGAGAGCCGATTCTCCAGGTGCAAGTGTATCTAGGTTTTTGCAGTATAAAAGAATTCTCTCGGCGGGAACGATTACCGTTTATCCCCGATTTGAGGGGATTACGCCGGATGGAACATATAATTATATTTATTCGGGGGTGTCATGTTTACCCAGGTGTAGGTGAATCGGCCTATCGGAGGGTGCCAAATGACGTTCTTAGTTCGAACAAAACAGAAGATCTCGCGGTTCCTCAAGACGCTCTTTAAAAGGCGGACCTGCCGCATCGGGATCTACGGGCCTCCCAATGCAGGCAAGACGACGCTTGCAAACAGGATTGTGCGGGATTGGACAGGAGATGCAGTCGGGCCGGTCAGCGAGGTGCCTCACGAGACCCGCCGTGTGCGGCGCAAAGAGGATATCACCATATCGAGCCAGAACGGCAACTCGGTCACGATCGATATCGTCGATACGCCGGGCGTGACGACCAAGATCGACTATAACGAGTTCGTCGAGTACGGTATCGAGAAGGAGGAGGCGGTCAAGCGGGCCAGGGAGGCAACGGAAGGCGTGGCCGAGGCGATGCACTGGCTCCGCGAGGATATCGACGGCGTCATCTACATGCTCGATGCCACGCAGGATCCGTTCCAGCAGGTGAACATCATGCTCGTCGGTATCATCGAAAGCCGCAAGCTCCCGGTCCTGATCGTCGCGAACAAGAACGATCTTCCCGATGCTTCCCCCGCGCGGATCAGGAGTGCGTTTCCTCAGCACCCCGTGATATCGATATCGAGCCTTGAGGGGAACAACGTGAACGAGCTGTACGAGAAGATGACATCGTACTTTGGGTGATGGAGATGATACAGGGTGTACAGATAGATCTTATCTCGGCAGAGCGCCTTGACCGGCTGACGACGATGGAGAAGATTCGCCTGATCCTTGACGATGTCATGGAGGGGAACATCGTCGTTCTGGAGAAGGGCCTTGCGCCGGACGAGCAGAGCAAGCTCATCGAGATCACGATGCGGGAGATTGCGCCGGACGGGTTCTCGGGGATCGAGATGGAGACCTATCCCGTCAGGGATGCACCGACCGGATTTCTTGCCAAACTTCTCGGAGGGAAGCGAACGGAGGCCCGGCTGACCGTGATCGGGCCCGCAAACCAGCTCAAGACGCTCAGGAAGGAGAAGGATCTCATCAGCGCATGGGTATCCTCCTCGAGGTAGGTGGGGTGAGGGGGTATGCCTCACAAGTGCACGCAATGCGGCAGGGAGTTCGAAGACGGTTCGACGAAGATACTGAAGGGATGCCCAAGCTGCGGCGGGAAGAAGTTTCTCTATATCCGTGAGGCCGAGCGGCACGACGACGTGCTGAAAGAGAAGACGATCGAGGAGATAGCCCGGGAGACGGGCGAAGATGTGCTTGAGGTCCGCGAGGATAAGCGAAGGGCGGAGATCGAGGTCTTTGAGCGGATCGAGAGTATCCGCATACTCGGTCCGGGTTCGTACGAGCTGAACCTCGAGAGGCTGGCCCGATCCGATGAGGTCGTCGTCGGCCTGGAGAAGGAGGGGCGGTACGCGGTGGATATCCTCTCCATGGCGAAGAAGAAGAAATAATCGGTATTTACGCGCCTTCTCGCGAAAACAGGGCGGTTTTCGCGCGATGATGCCCCCTTCCCAAAACTATTATATATCTCAAGTGCCCTTTTTTGATATCTGGTATAACCCGGCACCCTCTGGCGCATACCCGGGCGATGGTTTCCTGCATGGGAGTACGGCACTCTCATTAACCCTTTACCGTACCTGACTGCCGTCATTCATGCTCTCATGAGGTATATCCCCGGTTGCACCGCACAGCGGGGGATGCCGACATGAAGGAAGAGTATGAATCCGACATATATCACATCACTGGATAAGGTCGCCGGCATCGGTGCACAGGAGCGTGCCGCTCTTGCGCCGGTGCTGGAGAACTTTGCTTTCCGCTCGAATGACTACTACCTCTCGCTGATCGACTGGGAGGACACAAAGGATCCCATCCGGCGCCTGATCATACCCTCGCCGGACGAGCTTGAGCCCTGGGGGCGCCTCGACCCGTCGTCGGAGCACCAGTACACCCGGGCGCCGGGGCTGCAGCATAAGTACCGGGAGACGGCTCTGCTCCTCGTGAGCGACCTCTGCGGCGGGTTCTGCCGTTACTGTTTCCGCAAGCGCCTCTTCATCGAAGATGCGCGCGAGGTGAACAAAGACGTCTCGGGGGGGCTTGCCTACATCCGCGACCACCCCGAGATCACGAACGTCCTCCTGACGGGGGGCGACCCTCTGGTCCTCGGGACCGACCGGCTGCGCGATATACTCAACCACCTCCGGGCGATCCGGCACGTCCGGATCATACGGATAGGGACGAAGATGCTGGCCTACGATCCGTACCGGATCATCAACGATCCGGCCCTCGTGGATGCCGTCCGGGGGTGCTACGACGGGGAGAACCTGGTCTACATCATGGCCCAGTTCAACCACCCGCGCGAGCTGACCGATGCGGCGTGCCGGGCGATAGCGCTCCTGCAGGATGCGGGAGCGGTCATCATGAACCAGACGCCCCTGATCCGCGGTATCAACGACGACCCGGCGGTGCTGTCGAAGCTTCTCGGGCGGCTCTCGTTCGTCGGGGTCAACCCCTACTACGTCTTCCAGTGCCGGCCGACGACCGGGAACCGGACGTTTGCGGTGCCGGTGGAGGAGTCTTACCGTATATTCGAGCAGGCGCGGGCGACCTGTTCGGGGCTCTCGAAGCAGGCGCGGTTTGTCATGTCCCATGCGACGGGAAAGATCGAGGTGGTGGGGAAGACCGGAGGGTTCACGTACTTCAAGTACAACCAGGCGGCGGACCCGGACGATATCGGGCGGTTTATGGTCTATAAGAGCAACCCGCAGGCCTACTGGTTCGACGACTACACGGACCTCGTGGATGAGGGGAGGCTCGGGGA
>MPOY01000282.1 GCA_001896715.1 Methanoculleus sp. EBM-46 | reverse complement strand
AGCTTACTTTTCCAATATGTTAAGCAATAAACCTTAATAATAACCTATTAATATATGCCAGCACAGTCCCGCTTCAGTACGTCAAGAGGGGAAAGTGGATGTACGACAAGGATCTGGTTCGGGCGAGACCACCCGCTCACCACGAGGGGTGGTTCGCCGAAGAGACAGCTGTGCCGTTACCGCAGTTCATGGATACAGAGACAGACAGGTGGATCGAACGACATGTGCCCCAGAAGATCGGAGAGGGGAGCCCGATGGATATCCCCGCTTTCCGTTGCGAGGTCCAGGAGCAGGTCAACCCGCTGAGGATGCCGACGGGCCCCGGACACCGGCGGGTGGCAGGCGAGGTCGCCGGGCCCGCAGCCGCCCCATCCCGTCGGTCAGCCAGGGTGAGGACCCTCGCGGCGATCCCCTGTTTCAACGAAGAGATCGCCATCGGGTCGGTCGTCCTGATGGCCCGGCTGCACGCCGACGAGGTCCTGGTGATCGATGACGGATGCACGGACGGCACCGCAACGGTCGCCCGGGATGCCGGTGCGACCGTCATATCGCACGGAGCGCAGATGGGGAAGGGGCGGGGGATCAGGAGCGCTCTTCGATACGCGGTCGATCACGATTATGGCTGCCTGGTCTTCATGGACGGAGACGGTCAACACAACCCCGGGGAGATACCCCTCCTGGTCGAGCCGATCCTCACCGATACCGCTGATCTCGTCATCGGTTTTCGGACCTTCGACCAGATGCCTTTTTACCGGAGGTTCGGCCGGGCCGTACTCGACGTCGCCTCAAGCAACGGCAGTTCGATCACCGACTCCCAGTGCGGGTTTCGTGCGTTAAACAGGACGGCCATAGATGCGATGCTCGATGGACTGAAGAAAGATGATTTTTCGACCGAGTCGGAGATGCTCAGAACCGCACGAGAGAACTGTCTGCGCGTCGGGGAGGCGCCGATCAACTGTAAATACGGCGGCGATCTCAGTACGTCCACGAAAAATCCCATATCCCACGCGATAGAGGTGCTCGGATCGATATTCTGGCTCGCCGTGGAGAGAAAACCTCTCCTGCATATCGGGCTTCCCGGACTTGCCGCGGTCCTCGCCGGCATCTTTCTCCTCCTTCAGTTCTTCCGGGGGTTTGGCGAGACGGGTCTTGTCGCGATCGAGCAGGGGATGCTTGCATCCCTCTTCCTGATCCCCGGGACCGTCGCTCTCATCGTGGGTCTGATGCTTGCTCTCATTGCACGGCTGCGGGAGTGAGGGGGAGAAGAGGTACGATACAGAGGAGGAGCGCAGAATGATAGGAATAATACTTGGAACAAGGCCGGAGATCATCAAGATGTCTCCGGTCATCAGGGAATGCGAGAGAAGGGGGCTCGACTACTTCATCCTTCATACGGGGCAGCACTACTCCTACGAGATGGACCGGCTCTTCTTTGAGGAGCTTGAGCTCCCGGACCCCGACTACAACCTTGACGTGGGTTCCGGGAGCCAGGCCGGCCAGACGGCGAAGATCATGACCGGTGTCGAGGATATCCTCGTAAAGGAGGCGCCCGACCTCATCCTGGTGCAGGGGGATACGAACACCGTCATGGCCGGGGCCCTTGCCGCATCAAAACTTCACGTGCGGGTGGGGCACATCGAGGCGGGCCTCCGGAGTTTCAACCGCCAGATGCCTGAGGAGATCAACCGGATCCTTACCGACCATATGTCGGATTACCTCTTTGCCCCGACGGAGAACGCCCGGAAGAACCTCCTTGCAGAGGGTATTGCAGACAGGAGGATCTGCATGACCGGCAACACCGTCGTCGATGCGGTCTACCAGAACCTCGATATATCGAGGAAGAAGGTCAGCGTCCTCAAGGATCTCGACCTCAAATCCCGCGAATATTTCCTCGTCACCGCCCACCGGCAGGAGAACGTGGACAACCGGGCACGGCTCAAGGAGATCCTGAGAGGGCTTCT
>MPOY01000568.1 GCA_001896715.1 Methanoculleus sp. EBM-46 | reverse complement strand
CAGCTCTGGGGGAATCCGATCTACGACTGGGCCCTCCTCCGGGACCGGGGTTACGACTGGTGGGTGAACCGGATCGCCCGGGCCGGCGAACTCTACGACCTCTTCCGGATCGACCACTTCCGGGCGTTCGCGAATTACTACGAGGTTCCGGCGGGCGACACGACGGCCGAGAACGGCACATGGGTCGACGGACCGGGAACCGATTTCTTTGAGGTGCTTGCCCGGCGGTTTCCCTGTTTTGCCATCGTCGCCGAGGATCTGGGGGCAAACACCCCCGCCGTCCAGGAGCTGCTCGACCGATTCGGGTTCCCGGGGATGAAGATCCTGCTCTTCGCGTTCGGCGCGGAGCTCCCCGGGAGCGCCCATGCCCCTCATAACTACATTCCAAACCTCATATGCTACACGGGGACGCACGACAACAACACGGCCCGGGGATGGTTTGAGGAAGAGGCGTCAGAGGAGGATAAACAGCGGTTCTTTGCCTACATCGGGAGGGAGGTGGCGGCGGATGAGGTCCACCGGGAACTCGTCCGCCTCGCGATGACGTCGGTTGCCCGGGCGAGCATCATCCCCATGCAGGATCTTCTCGGACTCGGTGCCGCGGCACGGATGAACTACCCCTCGACCACCAGCGGGAACTGGGAATGGCGCATGACCCCCGTGGAGTTTGCCGGTGCTCCGCTCGAGTGGCTCCGCAACCTCACGGTGCTCTCGGGACGGGGATGAATCAATACCGGGAGGTCAGGACCTCGAGCTCTTCACGGATGGTCCGGCGGATCATCTCCTCGATGGCGGTGTAGTCGCGCCTTACCTTCTCCTGCTTCCTGAGCAGTTCTTCCATCATCATGATACCGGCTGAGAGGTTCTTCCCGTACTTCAGGGCGACCTCCAGCGCCTCCTCATCGACCCGGACGACTTTCGACATGAAAGAGTATTTTTTCTGTGCCTGAAGTTAAATGTAACAGTTTTGTTACACGAGGGCGCCCGATGTTACAGATCTGTAACAGTACCGGATGTGGTGTAACATATGCGTTACACGAGGCCGGGGTGGGAGGTTCACCCCCTCCGGCCGGGATCTCCTTACAGGTACGCCTCCGTCGCGTAGCGCCGCATCATCCGGTGCGTATTGAAGAAGTAGGCGATCTTTGCGATCGAACTTCGCATGATCGTCGCCCACTCATCCTCCCAGCGATAGTAGGTGGGGACGATCAGGTACTCGAGTTTGCTGTAGAGATCCTGGAGTGCCTCCCTCAGCCGCTCGGCCTCGCTCACCTTTGCGCCAGGTCCGGGACCGATCGCCCATCCTGTCGTTCCCTCGATCCAGCCCTCGATCCACCACCCGTCGAGGAT
>MPOY01000015.1 GCA_001896715.1 Methanoculleus sp. EBM-46 | reverse complement strand
TCTTCCCCTCAAACGTCACCCTGGCCTTTAACAGCGAGACCGTTGATCGGTCTGCCTTCTACGAGGATGAGAAGATGTGGGGCTCCTCGTATCCCTACGGCATGGTCGTCTACGACGTCACTGACCAGTTCTCCGCTGAGGGCAACACCGCCCTGCTGGCAAACACCTTCCCCGGCGGCGGCAACGTCTCGGTCCGTGGGATGCTCCTTGCGGTCGTCTACGACGACGGCACCACCGCCCCCCACACCGTCCTCATGAACGAAGGTTTCGACCTCCTCTACGGCGGTGAGGCCCAGGGGACCACGCCGGAGCAGGCAACCGCCTATGCACCATTCTCCGGCGTCGAGACAGATGACGTCCTGAGTGCCACCCTGATCACCGTCGCCCCCGGCGCCGGACCGACCAAGGGCGACCTCCTCTTCAATGATCAGACCTGGACCCGCGTCTGGAATTACACCGGCACGACTCAGATCGGGGTTGATGAACGCGACGTGACCACGTTCCTCATCGACGGCGAGAACCTGGTCGGGTTCCGGAGCAGCGCCGACTACATGGAGGCCGCCGCGGCCATCCTGGTCCTCGAGTACCCGGCTCCGCCGGGCACCATCTTCGTCACCTCGGACCCCACCGGCGCGGCGGTCTGGCTCGACGGCGAAGATACCGGCGAAGTCACGCCCACCACGCTTGAAGATGTCCCGGCCGGCGACCACGTCGTCACCCTGAAGCTCGACGGCTACGCCGACGCTTCGAGGCCGGTCACCGTCGTCAGCGACGAGACCGTAACCGTCGACCTCGAACTGACCACCCTGACCGGCAGCCTCGAGGTCACCTCGGTGCCCGACGGCGCCGCGATCTTCATCGATGGCGCAGACACCGGTGAGGTCACCAATGCGACCATCGATGGGATCGGCGTCGGCACTCACACCGTCACCCTGAAACTCGCCGGCTACGCCGGCGCTGTCGCCGAGGTCACCATCGCAGAGAACGAGACCGCCCCCCTCCACCTTGACCTCATCGAGGCCCACGGTAGCATCACCGTCGCCTCAATGCCCGAAGGCGCCGCAATCTTCCTTGACGGCGCCGACACCGGCAAACTGACGAACGCCCTCCTGGAGAACGTCGCGGCCGGCGAGCACACCGTCACCGTGAAACTCGCCGGCTACATCGATGCCTCGAGGACCGTCACGGTCACTGATAACGAGACCGCCACGGTCAACTTCCTCCTGACCGAACCGGCCGGGAGCATCGTCGTCACCTCGGCGCCCGATGGCGCCCGGATCTTCCTCGACGGCACAGACACCGGCGAGGTAACGAACACCACTCTGGAGAACGTCCCGGTCGGCACCCCCACTGTCCGGGTGGAACGGGACGGCTATCTGGAGGCGGAGGAGACCGTAACCGTCACCTCGGGCGAGATCGCGGCCGTTCACTTCGATCTTGAGCCCGCGGCAATCACCCTCCAGCCCGGCTGGAACTTCGTTTCGACCCCGAAGCGGCTCGCCGACGGGCAGGACACCATCGCGGTCTTCGACGGCGTGGACACCAACGGGCGCCCGGTGCTGTTCTACAACGGAACCTGCCAGTGGGAAGACCTGAGTCGAGAGGATGCGTTCCGGCCGCTCGACGGGATCTGGATCTACTCAAACAGCACCTACGAGATCCCGTTGTCCTTCGCCGCCGCTTCATACTCCCCGCCGCCTACGAAGTACCTCGATGAGGGCTGGAACGCGATCGGGTTTACGGGTACCGTCCCCGAACCGGCGGTCACCACGCTCCGGACGGTCGAGATGACCTGGGCGAATCTCTGGGGTTGGAAGGCGAGAGAACAGGCCTACGATGCCTCGATCATCCGGGGTGCGACCGGCAGGTACGGTGAGATGCGGGAACTCTCCCCCTTCCAGGGCTACTGGATCTACATGAACGACGCGGATAGACTCACCGCCATCGAGGCGTGACGATGAAGTTCCAGCAGGGGATGATCCTGACGCTCCTCCTCGCCCTCGCTATCGGGGTCGCGGCAGGGGAGGATGTACCTCCCGCGCTCCCCCACGATTTCTGGGGCGGCGTGACGATCGACGGTTCCCCGGCACCCGCCGGGACCGAGATCACCGCACTGATCGGGGATACGGCATGCGGTTCAATCAAGACGACAAAAATCGGGGAGTACGCCAGTTCCAGCCGACATGAAGGGGGCCGCCTGGTGGTCAGTGGGACCGACGGTCAGTCAGGGGAGACGATCACCTTCCTGGTCAACGGACGGACTGCACGGGAGATGGCGACCTTCACGCCGGATAGCACGACCCGCCTGGACCTCTCCGTCGTCCCCACACCTCCATCCGGCGGAAACGGCGGTGGGGGACCGTCGGGGTCCTCCCCGGCCCCTGTCGAGACCTCCGCCCCGCCCGCCCCGGCGATGCCTGTCGGGCGGGCGTCCCTCCCCCTCTCGGGGACGGGTGAGGTGAGCGAGTCCGTGACGGTCGGGACCGGCGACGGCGCCGGTTCCCTGACCGTCGGCGAGGGGACGCGTGCCCGCGACGCAAACGGGAACCCACTCGGCGAAGTGACCATCGCGCGCGCCACCGCCGGGTTGCCCCCGGTCCCGCCGGGGGCGACGATCGGGTTCGCCCTCGACTGCGGGCCGGCCGGCGCCACATTCGACCCCCCGGCCACCCTCACCTACACGCTCTCCGAAGAGGAATGGGGGAGGATCGGCAATTCCGCCACCCTGCGGGTGATGTGGTACAACCCCGGGACCGGCGCATGGCAGGAGGTTCCCGCAACCGTGGACCCGGCAACCCGGACCGTGACGGCAGAGGTCTCGCACTTCAGCCTCTTCGCCCTGACGTGGGCCGCCGCATCTCCGGCGGAGGCGACCACCGGCCCGGCCGGCACCGCACCCGGTGATGTCCCGTCCGGTCCGGAGCAGCCCACAGGAGGCGAGACCCCGTGGGCGCTCATCGCAGCCGGAGTTCTGGTCGTCGCCGCGGTTCTGGCGGCGGGATGGTACCTCCATAAGAAGAGATGACCGGTCCCACCCTCTCTTTTTCACCCAAAAACGGGCGGCCTCAGGTCGGTTTCGTGAAAATAGTCCGGGCGGCCCGGAGCGCCTCAGCATCCCAGGGTATGCTGACTTCCGTTCCCCTTCAGAACAGGAGAAACACCAGCGCGACCGTGATCACCTTCGCGGCCATGCTCGCTGCATACGTGGCGAGCGAAATCCGGACGCCGAACCGGCCGAAGAGCGAGAGGTAGAGCGGCACGGAGTACTTGACGTAGATCATGGTGATGACCACCATGCTCCCGATGACGAGCGTCACAAGCGCCGTCTCGAACGTGAGAACGCCCCCGTCGAGCAGGGACGCAACGATCGCATACCCGGCCGAGAAGTGCAGGAACTGGGCCACGAGCGCCGCAGCGCTCTCGCCGGGGAGGCCGAAGGCCCGGAGGAGCGGATCGAATGCGGCGGCGATGCCATCCATGACCCCCGTTGCGGAGAGGAGGGAGAACACGACCAGCGCGGCCAGGGTGATGGGAACGACCCGCCGGAGCGTCGGGACCGCCTTCCTGCACCCGGCAAGCACGACCTCCCGATTGAGCATAAGAGCGGCCGCGGAAGGGACGGGAGGCGGCGCGCGCCCGGAGCCCGCGAGGAACCGGCGGCTGTAGAGGAGGGCGAAGAGGGCCTGGATACCGCTTGAGAAGAGGTTCAGCCCGGTGTAGACCCCCCCGACGACGGGGCCGAGGAGGACCAGGGCCGTGGGGAGCTGGACGCGGAAGAGCGACTCCCCGAGCACCACCGGGAACGCACCCATGATGAGAACCGGGATCACCTCCCGCTCCGTCACCTTCCCGTCACGGTAGTATTCGGCAAGCATCGACTTCCCTGCCGTGGCGTTTACCCCCATCGCGACGATCGAGAGGACACACGCATCGGAGAGGCCGGAGAACCGGCAGAGCGGCCCGGTGAACGACGAAAGCCGGGAAAAGATCCCGGTCTCGGCAAGGATGTTCGCAAGTATAACCCCGGCGATGACCAGCAGGACGGCGTTTACCACGGAGGAGATCACCGGCATGCCGGATACCCCTTGTACCTATCCGCCGTTCCCTGCACCCCCAAACGCCTCTGTTCAGTAATACAATCCACCACAATGTATACAACAAGTATTACTTTTCTGCAATTAATAGATCTCCATTCTGCCGGGGCCGTTGCGGTGACCACGGAGATCGACCGTCACCGGCACTCGTCGGCGGGATGAATTCGGGATCATGGGTCGAGGAGCCCCCGACCAAGGTCAGGAGTAGTTGATGGTTATTCCGTCCCCCAAAACGCGTATACCCCGATGGTGAACATCACTGCATCGGAGGCGTGCAGTACGCCGATGTTGACGTACATCGAGAGCAGGGGTGCGTGCCCCCCCATCATACGGTTCTGAGTGCGTCGACACCGTACGTGAGCGGGTTAGAGCGGTTGATCCACAACAGCCACTGCGGCACGTTCGACAGCAAAAAGAGCGCCCCGTTCAGGAAGAAGATCGGCAGGTTGATGAACGTCTGAATAAGGCCGAACCCCTCGAAACTCTTCACCAGGCTGGAAAACGTCAGGCCGACGGTGATCAGGAGCATGATCGGCAACGCCTGTACAAAGACGGAAAGATCCGTATATGCACCGATCAGGAAGGCAGACGGGAAGATCATAATGCTCTGCAGCATTATATCGGTGCTGACGCCGAACATCTTCCCAAGAAAGATGGATCCTGCTTTCCACGGTAACAACTACCACTTTCTGAATTAATCAGCCGAATCAGGCTAACCTCAGGCCAGGGCACTACATTTAAGGCATCGAGCCAAACGATGGCCTCGAGGTTAACCCAGTCCCGACGGGATCGTACAACGCAACAATTTTCACTCGATATACCAGAGACTCATCATGGCGCAACGCACCTATCCCGGGCATACCCTCATCGGGAATATCGCAACCACAAAGCGAAGAGCTAAGGGCGATGTCATGCGGCAACTCAAACAGGAGCGGCAGGCCGACCCGGGAGCAGAATCATGGCTTCTCATGTTCCAGGGAGAGTACCAACCCGGATACTGGATCACCCTTCTTGCAAGGAAGAATGCCACGCTGAAGGCGATAGACACCGAACTCAGGTATGTCTGGCTCGAATGCTGCAGCCACCTCTCCGCCTTCACTATATACGGCGAGGAATACTCCTCCTACCCGGACAGATGGACCACAGAGAAGGGCATGAATGTCCCCCTGGGAGAACTCTTCTCGGCGGGCCTGACGGGCAAATACATCTATGACTACGGCGACTCCACCTATCTCACCTTCAAGGTGCTCGATCTCGTTCCGTATGCTCCGGCAGGCGGGAAAGATATCGAACTCGTTGCCCGAAACGATCCGCCCGACATTCGCTGTTCCGTCTGCGGGAAACCGGCAACCACGATCTGCCTCGAGTGTCTCGATGAGTCTCCCGGTGACGCCTTCCTTTGCGACGACTGCTTCGGCGAGCATGAGTGCGATGAGGAGATGTCGCTCCCTGTCGTCAACTCGCCGCGAATGGGCCAGTGCGCGTATACCGGATGACCACAACGACGTCTGGTCTGCATCTGCCGCGGTCTTCATGAGGAGAGAGAGCGTCGAGTACAGAAACCGTGATGGGCGCTCTTCACAGGTGGCCGGCGCCCCCCTCCGCCGCCCCGTGCAAGGGCACTTACTCTCCGTCCTATCGCCCCGTCCGGTTCGAGGATGCGGAGACCGCAGAGGAGCCGGTGTGAACTCCTGCCCGTGAGCAGTTCTGGCAGCATAGATCTCGCAAAAGAGTCAGGGGAGGGCCGGACCTGACCCGGAGGGGCGACGCGTGGGCGTAGTGCCCTCCGTGGTCTCCTCCCGGGCGCCGGCACCCCTCCATTCAGGATCGGGGCCGCAACCCTGCACCCAATACGGGTGCTTATTCGGCGGAAATCACTGAAATACCGTGTTTTTCGCGCCGAACCCGGTGCGTATATTTATAGTTTAACAGTATCAAATATTGATACTGATCCGCTTTTTTGAGGGGGCCGGGTACTGCGGCAGCCTCATGGCAACCACCTGCCGGATTACAGACGAGCGACCATGAACCTGAAGGGCTGGATAGAACGCGACGGCGTGCGGCTCTCGCCGGCCGACGTGGAGCGGATGCTCCGCGAGGAGCCGGCGGCCCTTGCCCGGTGCGGCGGCGAGTTCCTGCTTGAATGGGACGACTGCATCGCCCGCGACACCTTCGGTATCATGCCCGGCCAGATCGCGCCCGGGACCATCTGCTGCGGCGGGCGGGAGGCGGCCCGGATAGCCCCCGACCCGCCGCCCTGCGGCCTCGAGGAGGCCATCGTCACCGCGGTAGGCCTCCGGAGCAACGAAGGGGCGGTGGCGTTCTCCGGCGGCGTGGACTCGGCCCTCATCGCCGGACTCGCCGATCTCCCCTGCGTGGCGGTGGGGCTCCGCGGGTCGCACGACATCGCTCGGGCTGCCGCGGCCGCACGGATGATGGGGCTAGACCTCGCAATCGTCACGCCGACGGAGGAGGAGGTCGCAGAGGCTCTCCGCGAGGTCGTCCGGGTCATCCCCGACCCGACGAACCCCATCGACGCCTCGATCGCAGCGACCCTCTCCTTCGTCGCCGCATGGGCCGGCGAGAACGGCCACACCCGGATCCTCGCCGGTCAGGGGGCGGACGAGCTCTTCGGCGGTTACGCCCGCTACCTCTCATCCCCCGACCTCGCGGCGGAACTCGAGCGGGACGTCATGGACCACGGGCGCCAGAGGGCGCGGGATCAGGCGGTGGCGGCGCTGCACGGGGCATACTTCTCGATGCCCTACATCGATACCCGGGTGGTGCGCGCCGCACGGGCTATACCGGCAGGCGAGAAGGTGCGCGGGGGGGTGAGAAAGCATCCCCTGCGAACTGTCGCAGAACGTCACATTCCCGCCGAAATAGCCCGTGCAGAGAAGAAAGCGATGCAGTACGGAAGCGGAATATGGCGGACGATGCACCAGCTCACCCGTCAAAACGGTTATAAAAAGTCGGTACAAGGGTACTTAACGGAGATCAGCAGGGCAGAACATGGTAACTGAGAGCGACATAGAGCATATAGCAGAGCTTGCGGATATCGGCATATCACGAGACGAGGTGCCGGAGTTCACCAGGCAGTTCAACGCGATCCTCGAATACTTCGAGATCCTCGACACCGTAGAGGGCGAGAGCGCTCCGGCGGGCGGGATAACGAACGCCTTTAGAGATGACGAGCCCCGGCCCTGCCTCTCGCAGGAGGCGGCCCTCGCGAACGCAGGGTCGACCGAGGACGGGTTCATCAAAGCACCGAGGGTGATGTGAGTGGCGGGAACTCTCGACTTTTCACCGGACGACCGGTACAACGCCTTCATCACCACCTGCAGCACAGCGCCGTTCTCCGGCGGCGCGCTCGCCGGGATCGCCGTCGCGGTCAAGGATAACATATCGACGGCGGGTATCGAGACCACCTGTGGGTCCCGGATCCTTGAGGGCTACATACCGCCCTACGACGCCTACGTCGTCGAACTCCTCCGGAGGGAGGGTGCCGCAATCGTCGGCAAGACCAACATGGACGAGTTCGGCATGGGCTCGACGACCGAGACGAGCGCGTTCGGCCCCACCAAAAACCCGGTCGACCCCTCGAGGGTCCCCGGCGGTTCGTCCGGCGGAAGCGCCGCCGCGGTTGCCGCGGGCCTCGTCCCGATGGCGCTCGGCAGCGATACCGGCGGATCAATCCGGTGTCCTGCGGCATTCTGCGGTGTCGTGGGGCTCAAACCCACCTACGGCCGGGTCTCCCGCTACGGTCTCATCGCCTACGCCAGCTCCCTCGAACAGGTCGGGCCGATGGCGCGGACAGTGGAGGACGTATCGAGGGTGATGTCGGTGATCGCACGCTACGATCCCCGCGATGCGACGATGTTCGACCGCCCGTACGACCACCGGCCGTCGGCCGATATCGGGGGGCTCCGTGTCGGTATACCGGGAGAGTACTTCGGCGAAGGCGTGGACCCCCGCGTCGCAAAGAAGGTCCGCGACGCCATCGGTGTCATCGAAGACCTCGGTGCCAGCACGGTGCCGGTGAGCATACCCGGCATGCGGTATGCCCTTGCGGCCTACTACGTCATCTGCACAGCCGAAGCCTCCTCGAACATCGCACGGTTCGACGGCGTCCGCTACGGCCCGGCGGTCGATACCCGGAAGTCATGGCACGAGGCCTACCAGGACATCCGGCAGGAGAAACTCGGCCCCGAGGTCCGGCGCCGTGTCATGCTCGGCACATTCGCCCTCTCGGCCGGCTATGCCGGCAGGTACTACGCGAAGGCCCTGGGGGCCCGGCAGAAGATCCGGCAGGACTTCGAGCGGGCCTTCCGCGACGTGGACGTCATCGCCGGCCCGACGATGCCGACCGTGGCCTTCCCCCTCGGCGAGAGGACCGATCCGGTCTCGATGTACCTCTCGGACATACTCACGGCGCCGGCGAACCTTGCCGGGATACCGGCCATATCGGTCCCGTGCGGCAGGGTAGACGGCCTCCCCGTGGGCCTCCAGTTGATGGGAAGACAGTTCGAGGAGGAACGCATCATCGATGCGGCCTATGCCTACGAGCAGGGGGTGAAGGCATGAAGACGATCGTCGGGCTTGAGATCCACGTCCAGCTCGCGACGGCGACGAAGCTCTTCTGCGGGTGCTCGACGGACTACCGCGACGACGGGCCCAACACCCACTGCTGCCCGATCTGTCTCGGTCTGCCCGGGTCGCTCCCGCGCCTGAACAGAAAGGCGGTCGAGTACGGCCTCCTGGTAGCAAAAGCCCTCGACATGCGGGTGCTGGAAGAGTCGGATTTCGCCCGGAAGAACTACTTCTACCCCGATCTTGCAAAGGCCTACCAGATCACCCAGAGCGATAGGCCGCTTGCGGTCGAGGGGACCGTCGAGATCGAGGACGACGAGGGGCACGAGAAGATCGTCCGGATCACCCGGGTGCACCTCGAGGAGGACCCGGGGCGCCTCGTCCACGTCGCGGGCGCATCGAAGTACTCGCTCGTCGACTACAACCGGTCGGGTATACCGCTCCTTGAGATCGTCACCGAACCGGATATGCGCTCCCCGCAGGAGGCGCGCCGGTTCCTGAATAAGCTCAGGACGATCCTCGAGTACCTGGGAGTCTTCGACGGCGAGCGGGAAGGCGCTCTCCGTGTTGATGCAAACATATCGATCGAGGGTTCGGCGAGGGTCGAGGTCAAGAACATATCCTCCTACAAAGGCGTCGAGAAGGCCCTCACCTTCGAGGCGACCCGGCAGAGGAACCTGCTCCGGCGCGGCCAGACAGTGGCAAGGGAGACCCGGCACTTCATGGAAGGGCGCGGGATCACCACATCCGCCCGCGGCAAGGAGGAGGCGCACGACTACCGCTACTTCCCCGACCCGGATCTCGGGCCGATCCGCGTCGCAGACCGGGTCGCGGCGATCGACCTCCCCGAACTTCCCACCGCGCGGAAGAACCGGTTCATGGCGCAGTACGGCATATCGCTAAACCACGCCCGGACACTGACCGGCGACCCGCGGCTTGCCGACTTCTACGAGCACGTGGCGCCCGCCGATCCGATCCTCGCCGCCACCTGGGCGGCAGATATCCTCCTTGGGGAGCTCAACTACCGCAACATGAGCATCGCCGCCGTCCCGGCCGACCGCATACGAGAACTCCTCGCCCTCCTCAGGGCGGAGACGATCACCGATGCGGCCGGCGTCCAGGTCCTGCGGGAGATGCTCGATGCCTGCGCCGCAGGCCGGCCCTGCGAGAAACCTGCCGATATCGTGAAGCGCGAGGGGCTTGCCAGAGCCACGGGGGACGACTTTGTCGCGATCGTGCAGGCGGTCATCGCCTCAAACCCGCAGGCAGTGGAGGACTACCGTGCCGGCAAGAAGGGAGCCCTGAACTTTATCGTGGGGCAGGTGATGAAAGAGACCCGCGGGCGGGCGGACCCGCGAGAACTCGGGCGAATCGTATCCGAATGTATCGAGAAAGGCGGGGTGTAATCCGCAGTGCACCTGATCATAGCAGAAAAAAACATATCAGCAAACCGGATCGCGCAGATCCTCGCCGGCAGCGAGAAGGTGAGGGCGTCGAAGGATGGGAGCGTATCAACCTACTCCTTCGATACGAAGACGGTTGTGGGCCTCAAGGGGCACGTGGTGGAGGTGGACTTCGAGCCCGGCTACACGAACTGGAGAAGCGAGGTCCACACACCGCGAAGCCTCATCGACGCCGGCATCGTCAAGAAGCCGACCGAGAAGAAGATCGTCAACCTCATCCAGAAACTCTCGAAGAAGGCGGACCTCGTCACGATCGCCACCGACTACGATACGGAAGGCGAACTGATCGGGAAAGAGGCCTACGAACTCGTCCGCGCGGTGAACCCCACGGTCAAGATCAACCGGGCCCGGTTCTCGGCAATCACCCCTGCAGAGATCCGGACCGCCTTTGAGAACCTGACCGATCTCGACTTCGCCCTCGCGGCCGCCGGCGAAGCCCGCCAGACGGTCGACCTGATGTGGGGGGCGTCGCTGACCCGGTTCATCAGCCTTGCCGCGCGGCGGGGCGGCAAAGACATCCTCTCCGTCGGCCGGGTCCAGAGCCCGACGCTCGCTATGATCGTCGACCGCGAACGCGCGATCGAGAACTTCGTCCCCCAGACCTACTGGATGCTCTCGCTCCTGACGGAGAAGGACGGCGTGCCGGTGGAGGCGCGGCATACCGCCGGACGGTTCACCGACCACGATGCGGCCCTTGCCGCCGAGGCGGGGACGAAAGAGCCCCTCACAGTCACCGACGTCAAGGAAGGGCAGAAGACCGACCGGGCGCCGACACCCTTCGACACCACGACGTTCATCGTCGCGGCAAGCCGCCTGGGCCTCTCGGCGGCAAACGCCATGCGGATCGCCGAAGACCTCTACATGAACGGGTACATATCCTACCCGAGGACCGACAACACGGTCTACCCGAAGTCCCTGAACCTGAACGGCATACTCGAGACGCTTCGGGGAGGGGTCTTCGATGCGGACGTCGCCTGGGTGCAGCAGCACCGCCGATCGGTCCCGACCCGGGGCAAGAAGGAGAGCACCGACCACCCGCCGATCCACCCGACCGGAGCGGCGACCCGCGAGGCCCTCGGCCAGGACCGGTGGAAGGTCTACGAGCTCGTCGTCCGGCGGTTCCTTGCGACCCTCTCGCCGGACGCGACCTGGACGACGACGAAGTGCCTCTTCGACGCCTCCGGCGAGCCCTACACCGCGACGGGCGGCCGACTCCTCTCCGCGGGATGGCGCCGGGTCTACCCCTACTCGGAGGCAAAAGAGAACATACTCCCGGTATTTGCCGTGGGCGAGCGTCTGCCGATCCGGAAGGTGAATCTCGAAGAGAAACAGACGCAGCCGCCGGCACGCTTCTCCCAGAGCCGGCTCATCCAGGTGATGGAGGAGCTCGGCCTCGGCACGAAGAGCACCCGGCACGAGGTGATCGGGAAGCTCATATCCCGCCGCTACGTGGAAGGAAACCCGCTCCGCCCGACCCTCGTCGGGAGGGCCGTCACGGATGCGCTCGACAACCACGCGGAGACGATCACCGAGCCCGAGATGACGAGAACGCTTGAAGAGCATATGCAGCTCATCAAGCAGCGCGAGCGCTCCCGCGACGACGTCGTCGACGAATCCAGGGAGATGCTCCATCGGGTCTTTGACAAGCTCGAGGCGCACGAGAAGGAGATCGGCGATGAGATCATGGGCCAGACGGCGGAAGAGCATACCGTCGGCCCCTGCCCCGCCTGCGGCCACGAGCTCCGGATCCGGCATCTCGGCGCTTCTCAGTTCATCGGGTGCACCGGCTACCCGGAGTGCCGGTTCAACATCAGCCTGCCCGGCAGCACCTGGGGGAAGGCGATCCGGACCGACGAGGTCTGCAAGACGCACAAACTCACCCACGTTCGCCTTATCCGGAAAGGATCCCCCCCGTGGACGATCGGCTGCCCGCTCTGCAGCCATATCGCCTCGAACATCGAGGCGCTCCGTATGATGCCCTCGATGACCGACAGCCTCGTAGAGCGCCTGCACGCACACCACATCTACACGGTATCCGAGATCGCGGGCATGCAGCCCCACGACCTTGCGGGTGCCGCCGGCGTCGGCGCGGAGGAGGCCGGGCAACTCATCCGGGAGGCCGGGGGCGCGCTCGATATACTCCGGCGCCGCTCGGAGCTCCGGAAATTCATCAGGAAGATCGTCCCCCCAAAGAAGGGCCGGAGCCACGCGAAGATAACAAAAAGCCTCGTCGAGCAGGGGGTCGGGGATATCCGCGCGCTCTCGCGGTCTGACTCTGCGGTCCTGAAGAAAGCCGGTATCGGCGAGACGCCGGCGGCAGAGCTCCTCGCGGCGGCCCGCGGCCTTTGCAACGAGCGCACCCTCAGGGAAGCCGGCATTCCCGCGGTCAGCCTGAAGAAGTACCAGGCAGGGGGCATCGCAAGCCCCGACGACCTCTGCTACCTCCCGGTCCCCTACCTCGCAAACAAAACCGGCATTAATCCGGAGACCGTACATAAACATGCTGATATGGTCTGCAGGCACCTCGGGCGCCCCGCCCCGGAAAAGGTCACGAAGACCGCGCTTGAGCGCGGGCGAAAAGAGCTCCTGGCGGTCCCCGGCATAGGGGAAGCCACCGTGGAGAAACTCTACCTTGCGGGCATATACGACGCCGCGACGCTCCGCGAGGCCGACCCCGGGGAAGTCTCCTCCATCACCGGCATCGCGAAGACGAGGATCCACGACTACATCAGCCACCTGAAGTGACACCATGCACGCGAACTGGAAGACCTGGGCACATGTGACGAAGCTGGACCCCGACAAACGCCTTCCACCGGGCGCCGCCGAGGAGATCGCAACGAGCGGGACCGATGCCCTGATGCTCTCGGGCACCCTGAACGTGACGCAGGAGAACCTCAACGAGCTTCTGGACCAGGTCTCCCCCTACGGGCTGCCGCTGGTCGTGGAGCCGGCGAGCCCCGACTGCGCCATATTCGACGGGCGGATCGATCATCTCTTCGTGCCGAGCGTGGTGAACGCAAACGACGTCCGCTGGATCGTCGGGAAACACTACACCTGGCTCCGCCACGCAAACAGCATCGACTGGGATATGGTGGTGCCCGAGGCCTACATCGTCCTCAATCCGAACTCCGCCGTCGGGCGAGTGACGGGGGCGGACTGCGCCCTCTCGTGCAGGGATGTGGCCGCATTCGTAGAGGTGGCGGACCGTTACTTCCGGTTCCCTATCGTCTACATCGAGTACAGCGGAAGATACGGAGACCCGTCGATCGTGCAGGCGGCATCCGATGCGGTCGAGCACGCCGTCCTCTACTACGGGGGCGGCATCCGTTCGGCGGAGCAGGCGGCGGAGATGGGCCGGATCGCGGATACGATCGTCGTCGGCAACGCCGTCTACGATGAGGGGATCGATGTGCTCCGGGCGACGGTCCGGGCGGTACAGTGAGGCATGCCTGAGGTCTCGATCGTCCTGGTCGAACCCCTCTACGAGGGGAACGTCGGGTTTACCGCCCGGGTGATGAAGAACTTCGGGTTCACCCGGATGGTGCTGGTCAACCCCTGCGCGCTCGGCGACGACGCCATCATGCGCGCCGCCCATGCCCGCGACGTCCTCGACGGCGCTCGCCGGATGACGATCGACGATGTCTACCGGGAGTTCGACTTCGTCGTCGCGACGACCGGCGAGGTGAGCAAGTCGGTCTGCACGCCGATGCGGATGCCCTACTACGCGCCGGCGGAAGTCCGGGAGGCCGTCGCCGATATCGACGGGACGGTCGCGATCCTCTTCGGCCGGGAGAACTGGGGCCTCGCGAACACCGAACTTGCGCGGGCAAACCTCATCTGCACCATCCCGACATCGGAGGCGTACCCTATCCTTAACCTCTCTCACGCGGTGGGCATCCTCTGCTACGAACTGGCCAACCTGCCCCGCGGGACTTACCTCCTTGCGGGGCAGGTCGAGATGGAGTCGCTCTACCGGCACATCGAGACGTTCCTCGACCGGATCGAACACCCGGACTTCAAACGGGAGAACACGATGGTCCTCCTCCGGCGCGTGCTCGGCCGGACGAAACTGACCGTCCGCGAGGTGAGCACGATGCACGGGCTTATGCGCCGGACGGAGTGGCATCTCGAAAACAAAGAATAGGTTCGAGGAGAAGAGCTAAAGGAATGATTCTTGTCGACTGGCAGATAGAGGACCGTATCAGGCGCGGGTATATACGGGTCGACCCCTACGACCCCGCCCTGATCCAGCCCAACTCCCTGGATATCAGGCTCGGTTCCCACTTCGTCTGGTACGTGCCGGGGGATATTGTGATCGATCCCTACGAGAGGGAGAGCGTCTGCGCAGATGTCGAGGAGGTAGTGGCCGACTCGATCGTCCTCGCGCCGGGGCAGTTCCTCCTTGCAAAGACCCTGGAGGCGATCGAGCTCCCCGACGACGTCGTGGCGAGCATCGAGGGGAAGAGCAGCATCGCCCGCCTCGGTATCGAGCTCCACCAGACGGGGGGCTGGATCGACGCCGGATTCCAGGGGACGATAACGCTTGAGATGTGCAACGTGAACTCCCGGCCGGTCCGG
>MPOY01000641.1 GCA_001896715.1 Methanoculleus sp. EBM-46 | reverse complement strand
CCTGTTGCAGACCGTGCACCTCCCGAGCTCGACCTTCGTGCGCTCAAACGCTCCCGGGTCAAGCACCCCGGGGAGAGGCTCGCACCTTGCCGGCCGCTTCGCTCTTTTCAGGCAGTCGTAGCAGAGGTACTTCCCCCCGCTCCGCAGAACCGAAGACGTCGGCCGGCGGCCGCAAACGTGGCAGGGTTCGTCCTTCTCCGCCGGGAGGGCGACGTAGTTGCGGGGGTTGATCCGGGCACTTGTTTGCACTTTTACACTCGTTTGCACTCCTTTGCACTCGACTTTACACTTCAACAGACTCTCTGCTGCCGGCCGTTCCCGGATCGGGGGCACATCCTCGCGAATAGTCGGTATGTTTGCACCGGCACGGATTTCACAGGCACGGGGAGATGGATCACTCGCTCCCGGGTGCGCGATCCGTGTTTTTGGTAAACAGTGCAAATGAGTACTCTCTTCAGTACATATATCAGTACATATATCTCCAATAGGAGAATCATCACCATTCCGGCCGGCATTCTCGTTTACACTTTCCCCCGAATTCGAGTGTAAACGAGGTGTAAGAGTGTAAACGTCGTCGGACCCCCCGGGGCCACCGGAACTCCCGGGGCCACCGGAACCATCGGGCTCATCGTCCAGCCAGACCGTGGCCTGTGCCGACCAGGCGCGGTAGGCCGCAAGGTCGAACGAGAAGTAGTGCTCCCGCCGGCGAACCGTAGTCCCGCCGTCATCGTTCGCGGTCACGGTGGTATCGATATAGCTCACCGCCGGACATTTCTCCAGGATGCCGGCATACGTGGTCCGGTTGTTGGTGTAGCCGTGGAGGAGCCGGTAGGTCTGGTGGTAGGAGAGGCCGAGGGCACTCTGGAGCTCGCGGATGGTGAACATGTCGATCCCCATCCGGGCGACCGTCGCTATGGCCGCCGCCTCGTTCTTCGTGAGTTTCATCTCCTGGCTGCCGGCCGTCCCGGAGAGGGCGGAGAACAACTTCGCCGCCGCCACGAAGTCCTCTTCCCGGGCGATGACTCCCCCGTCGGCGTCGCGGTCTCGCTG
>MPOY01000464.1 GCA_001896715.1 Methanoculleus sp. EBM-46 | reverse complement strand
GGGTTCATCGCGACAGCAAACTGCCGCTCCCAGTCGAGGTCGCGGCGGGCGTGGCCCATCTCGAGGTCGGCGTCCCGCTTCCTGAGCTTGATCATATCCCCGACGTGGGCGGCGATCCGCGAACTCATGACGCCCTCGTAGACCTCTTCGGGCGTGGGGAGCGCCAGGTGCTCCGCCGGCGTCACGTAGCAGATGAAGTCGGCGCCGTAGGAGGAGGAGAGCGCGGCCCCGATCGCGGCCACCCGGTCGTCGTAGCCGGGCGCGATATCGGTGACGAGCGGCCCGAGCATGTAGAACGGTTTTCTGTTCGTGACCCGCTTCTGCAGGACGACGTTCGTCTGGATCTCATCGATCGGGATATGCCCCGGCCCCTCGATGATCGCCTGCACGCCCTCTGCGTGTGCCTTATCGGCAAGTTCCGCGTTGATGAGCAGCTCCTGTACCTGGGCACGGTCGGTCGCATCGTGGACCGCCCCCGCCCGCATACCGTTGCCGAACGAGAGAGTGACCTCGTGCTCTTTTAAGATCTCGAGCAGGTAGTCGAACTCCGAATACAGCGGGTTCTCCTTATTATTGTGGATCATCCACGCGGTCATGAACGCCCCGCCCCGGGAGACGAGCCCGCCGTGCCGGCCCTGGTTCTGGAGGCGCTTCATCGTCTCGTAGTTGATCCCGGTGTGGATCGCCATGAAGTTGGTCCCGAGTTTCGCCTGCTCCGCCGTGATCCGGAAGAGATCGTCCTCCTCCATGTGAACGACCGCCCCGTGTTTCCGGGCGGCCTCGATGAACGCCTGGTAGAGCGGAACCGACCCGACCGAGAGGGTGGTCGCCTCGACGACCCGGCGCCGGATCTCCGTAAAGTCACCGCCGGTGGAGAGCTCCATCAACGTATCGGCGCCGGCACGCTCGGCCTGCCGCGCTTTCTCGATCTCCATATCGACGTCGATGATATCCGACGATGTCCCGATGCTCGCGTTGACCTTCGTGCGGAGCCCCTCGCCGATACCGCAGAACTTAACTCTCCGGTAAGGGGATACCGGTATGACGATGTGGCCGTCGGCCACGCCGCGCCTGATGAAATCCTCGGTTACGCCTTCTGCTGCTGCGACGATCCGCATCTCCTCGGTGACGACACCCCGCCGGGCGTCTTCTATGAGACCCATGACGGTATATTTGGAAGAAAGAGATGATAAAGGCTCGTTTTTTACGAATCAGACTAAGATATGGTTGTTTCCTCATCAAGTAAAATTGACTTACCCTTATTCAGGTCTGGTTTCGTAGCCGGAAAGCCAAGGCTTACAAGCGATCGGGGAGCACCAGTACACCGTCCGGTGAACAGCATTGTACGTCAATTTCGGGGGATTCGTCCCCATCAGCACCGTCGACTGGCGGGGACGGGCGGCCTGCACGGTCTTCCTCCGGGGGTGTCCCGCCCGCTGCTTCTACTGCCATAACGTCGCCCTCCAGGGCGGAGAGGACCTTCGCCCCGTAGATGAGGTCGTCGCGATGATCCGGAGCTCCCGCCCGGTTGCCGGCGCCGTCGTCTTCTCCGGCGGAGAACCGACCCTGCAGGGGCCGGCGCTTATACGTCTCGCCGCCGCCGCCCGCGGCATGAGGCTCTCTGTCGGCCTGCACACAAACGGCATCTTTCCAGGAGTGATCGAGGCCCTCCTCCGCGAACGTCTGGTGGACATGATCGCGCTCGACATCAAGACCACGTGGGAGCGTTACGACGACCTTCTCGAGCTTACCGCCGCTGATGCCGTGAAGCGGTCGCTCGCCCTCTGTAAAGAGGCAAAAGCCGACGGCAGCCTCGGGACCTGTGAGATCGTGACCACCCTCTTCCGTGGCCGCGAAGGCGACCTCCCGACGATTGCAGAGGCCGCCCGCGGGCTCGACCTCGTCCTCCAGCAGGGGGTGACCGCAGGGTACGTGCCCCTCTCCCGGCAGGAGATCGAGACGGCGGCGGCACCTCTCGGGCAAAAGGTCCGGATACGGACAAGGGAGGACGGCGAGGTCGGATACGACCCGGAGCAGAGCACCTCCCCGTGACGTTAAGCATAATATCGTCGGGAGCGCAAGGTTCATGGATATGGTTGTGGCGGCCGCCACGAGCCAGGAGTCCGGAGCACCGGCACGGTTGTTCTCGATAGAGCACGATACAACGGAGAAACCTGATGAAGGTCATAGGAATCGTCGGTATGCCGGCAAGTGGAAAAGGAGAGGTATCGAGGATCGCCCGGGACCTCGGGATACCGGTCGTCGTCATGGGCGACGCGATACGGGAGAAGGTGAAGGAGGCCGGGCTTCCCCTGACGGACGCAAACCTCGGCGCGATCTCGGGGAAGTTGCGCGCAGACCTCGGTATGGATGCTATCGCCCGGATCACCATCCCGGTCATCGAGGCAACGGCTGCTCCGGTGGTCCTCGTGGATGGCATCAGGGGAGACTACGAGGTGACGGCGTTTCGGGAGCATTTCCCCGACTTCACGCTCATCGCGATCGTCTCGTCGTTTGAGACGCGCTACGCGAGGCTTGCGAACCGGGGGCGGTCGGACGACTCCCTCACCGCCGGAGAACTCCGGTCCCGCGACGAGCGGGAGCTCGGGTGGGGGCTTCTGCGGGCTCTCGCGCAGGCGGACTGCCGGATCACGAACGAAGGCACGCTCGAAGAGTTTGCTGCAGAGGCCCGGAGCCTGCTCTGCCGCGTGGGAGGGCTCTCATGAGCCTTACCCCGTACTTCTCCTCCTCATCGAAGGTCTGGGAGTCGCGCGACTGGATCTTCGGCCTCGAAGAGATCGGGTACGTCGGGTGGGAGATCGTCGCCGACGGGAAGTACCGCCTGGACAACCCCGAGAATTTTATCGCCATCCAGGAGAACCTCGCGAGCACCGGCCTTCGCTCGACCGTTCACGCTCCCTACAGCGACTTGAACCTCGCCTCGTTGAACTACCCCATCTGGCGCGAGTCCATCCGCCAGACCTGCTGCTGCATCCGCCACGCGGCCGACCTGACCGACCGGGTGACGATCCACCCGGGTTTCCTCTCCCCTGTGGGAAAACTCGTCCCCGAGAAGGTCTGGGAGATGCAGAAGACCGCACTCGTCGAGATCGGGAAGCATGCGGAAGATCACGGCGTGCTTGCATGCGTCGAGAACATGATCAGCATCAAGGACTTCCTCTGCCGCTACCCCGAGGAGATCCTCGGACTCACGGAGGGGATAGCGGGGATAGGGGTCACGCTCGATATCGGGCACGCGAACACCAACGGCCTTGTCGATGCATTCCTCGCGCATGTCGGGGAGGTCAATCACCTCCACATCCACGACAACCACGGGCAGTCAGACGAGCACCTGGCACTTGGTGATGGAACCATCAACTGGGAGAAGGTCGGGCGCACCGTCGCCCGCGACTACTCCGGACCGGCCGTGATCGAGGGGCGAACGCTTGAAGAGGCGGGACGGAGCCTTGCCGTCTTCAGGAAGTGGTTCGTATAGCCGGCGAGACCCTGCACGTTCACTTCCTCGGCACGGCCGGATCGCTTCCGTCACCGCAGAGGAACCCCCCCTGCATACTGATCCGGCGGGGCTCCGACACCCTGCTCTTCGACTGCGGGGAGGGTGCTCAGCAGCAGATGATGCGTGCGAAGACCGGGTTCACCATCGATGCCATCTTCGTCACGCACTGGCACGCCGATCACTTCCTCGGCATCTTCGGGATCGTCGAGACGCTCGGGTTCATGGAGCGCACCGCCCCGCTCCCGATCTACGGCCCGCCCTGGGTCGTGGAGTTCGTCGACCTCATCCAGCGGATCAACCGCCATACCCGGGGGTTCGCCGTCACGGCTCATCCCCTCGATCATGGGTCGGTTGTGCCCTTTAACGGCTACACCGTCAGGGCGTTTGCGACGATCCACGGCATCCCCGGTCTCGGTTACGTTCTGGAGGAGGACGAGCGGCCGGGGAGGTTCAACCGTGACCACGCGATCGCGCTCGGCGTCCCGCCGGGCCCGCTCTTCGGTCGGCTCCAGCGCGGGGAGACGGTTCGCATCGTCCGCGACGGCGTCGAGACCGAGGTTCGGCCCGGCGACGTGCTGGGCGAGCCGCGTCCGGGGAGGAAGGTCGTCTACACCGGAGATACGCGGCCCATCCAGAATCAGCCCGGGGTCGCCGCGCTGATCCGGGGCGCCGACCTCCTGATCCACGACGCCACGTTCGACGACCAGGAGAGCAGCCGCGCACGAGAAGTCCTGCATGCCACCGCCGGCGAGGCCGGCGAGGCGGCGGCGGCCTTAAACGCTCGCATGCTTGCCCTGGTGCACATCAGCTCCCGCTATGCAAGCACAGCAAACCATATACGCGATGCAAAGCGACAGTATGAAGGAGACGTGATCCTCCCGGCCGATCTCACGGTCCTGGAGATCCCTTTTCGGAGTTGATGATAATGGACGGTGATGGTGATGGAGCAGGGTCTATGCAGCCTGAGCCGCCGCCGTCTTATCCTGACCGGTCTAGGCGCCCTGCTCGTCAGCGCTGCCGCGGCGAGCGTTGCGGGCATCTATCTTGGCGCCGCACGTGAAGTCCTCATGCTGATACCCGGCCTGATGGTGCTCCTGCCGTCGATCATCGATATGCGGGGCAACATCGCCGGGGTTCTCGCATCTCGCCTCTCGTCGTCGATGCACCTCGGGGTCTTCTCCATCGACTTTGAGGAGGGGTCCGTTCTCGGCGACAACATTCGCGCTTCGTTTGTCATAACCGTCCTCATAGCCTTCGTTCTCGGCATATTCGCCTACCTGGCAAGCCTTTTGTCCGGCCTCCCGACGGTGGGCGTCACCGATCTCGTGCTGATCTCGGTCACGAGCGGGATCGTCTCGGGGCTCGTGGTGATGGGGATCACCGTGGTCATCGCGCTTGCGAGTTACCGCTACGGCCTCGACCTCGACATGATCGCCGCCCCGACCGTCACCACATCCGGGGATATCGTCACGCTCCCGATCCTCATGCTCTCCGCGGTCTTCGTCATCAACCTCCCACCCTGGGCGCGCCTGACGCTCGGGATTGCCGCGCTCGCCGCGGCCGGTGCCGCCATCCTCTACACCCGGCACCGGCCGGTGGGAATCGGGACGATCGTCAGAGAGAACCTCGCTCTCCTCATACCGCTCAGCGTCCTTGGGACGCTGGCCGGATTGACCTACTCCCTCAACCTCGACGATCTGGTGACGTTTGCCGCGTTCCTCATCCTGATACCGCCGTTTATGGGCGGTCTCGGCTCGATCGGCGGCATACTCGGGTCATGCCTCTCGACCGGGATGCACACCGGCGAACTTGCCCCGACTCTCATCCCCCGGCGCGATGTCGTGCATCACTTTATTATTTCCTACCTCTATACGTTGATACTGCTTCCATTGCTGGCGCTCATAGCACATGGCGCGGCGGTGCTCATGGGGTTAAACAGCCCCGGCCTTGGAATACTGGTCACTATCAGCCTTATCGCGGGTCTGATCGTCATGACCCTGGTGAGCGGCGCGACATACGTCACTGCGAGCCTTTCATTCCGCTACGGCCTCGATCCCGACAATTTCGGGATCCCTGTCATCACAAGCCTGATTGACCTGATCGGTGCAGCCACGCTTGTATCGGTGATAAACCTGCTGTTGTAACGAAAAGATATGAGAAGAACGGTTGAAGAACCCATGATAGAACGTGAATACCAGCCGATCAGCTTCAAAGACGTCCTGATCGAGATGAAGGATATCTCCGAACTGATGGTTGATCTCTCGTACTCTGCGATCCTCTTCGATAGCAAGGAGATAGCCCTCGAAGTGATCAATCTTGAGGAGAGCATGAACAAACTGGTCTATCAGGCCAGGATCCAGAGTGTTCTCGGCGCAAGACGCCTTGAAGAGGCAGAGGCGATGAGCGGCATGCTCCAGGTGGCCGAGGCAGCGGAGAGGATTGCAAACTCGGCGTCCGATGTAGCAAAACTCATACTGAAGAACGTCCGGTTCCCGGCAAAACTCAAGCGCATCTTTCCCGAGGCCGAGGAGCTCGTCACCCGGGTGATCGTCAGCCAGAGCAGTGAACTCGCCGGCTGCACACTCGGCGGCCTCAAAGTCCAGAGCACGACGGGCATGCAGGTGATCGCCATCCGGCGCGGAAAGGGCTGGATCTACGGTCCCGATAAGACAACCCGGGTGGAGGTCGGGGATATCCTGATATCCCGGGGTCCGGAGGCCGGGGCGGATATCCTCTCCCTGATGGCGGGAACGGCGGAGCGTCCCCGGGTCGAACCCTCGCCGGCGGGCGAGGTCGACGATCTCGACCGGGCGGTCGGGCTCATCATCGAGATGAAGAATCTCTCGGAGCTCTCCGTAGGGCTCGCGTATACCTCACTGCTCTTCAACAACAGGGAGGTGGCCCACGAGGTGGTTGCCCTCGACTCGACGCTCGATGATATGCGCTACGACCTGGACCTCTGGATCCTTGAGGCGGCACGAAAGATCGATGACGTACATAAACTCCGTGGCCTCCTGTATCTCTCCGCATTTGCCCAGGCGATCAGCGACTCCGCCCACTCCATCGTCGATGTCCTCCTGCGCGACATCGAGATCCCGCCGGTCTTCAAGAAGATCGTCCGGGAATCGGACGAGATCATCACGCGGATGCCTGTTGCGGCATCGTCGCCGCTCGTGGGGAGGACTCTCAAGGAGGCGTCGCTCGGGACGGTGACCGGGATGGTCGTGCTCGCCATCAAGCACGGCGACCGGTGGGTCTATCGCCCGGGAAAGGATGTCCGACTGGAAAACGGTGATATTATCATTGCCAAGGGCAGACGTGACGGTGAGTGCCGGCTGCATGAACTTGCCGGGTACGCCGTTGGAATGCCCGAAGAATGATCAGGTGAACTACCATGACAGATACAGAAGATACGATTGTCTATCGCCTCGGCGCGAACTGCGATCTCGACGAGGTGGAGGAAGGAAAGACCTATCTTGGACGGGTGCAGGGTTTTGCCCCGTTCGGGGTCTTCGTCCAGTTAAACGACCGGGTCAAAGGACTCGTCCATAAGAGCAACGTGAAGGTGCAGCACAGCGAGCGCGACCCGATCATCGTTCACGTCCTCCAGATCCGGAGCAACGGCAACATCGACCTTGAGGAGGTCACGCCGACGGTCTACCAGACCCGGAACGTGACCAAGAAGACGACGACCGTGCTTCTTACCGATATCGGGAAGAAGATCGGCAGGACGGTGCTGGTCGAGGCCGAGGTTGCCCAGGTCAAGCAGACGTCGGGGCCGACGATCTTCACGATCGTGGACGAGTCCGGCACCGCGAACGCGGCCGCGTTCATCGAGGCGGGTGTCCGTGCCTATCCTGAGGTCGAACTCGGCGATATCGTCGGCGTCATGGGCGAGGTGATGCAGCGCAACAACCAGCTCCAGATCGAGGTCGGATCCATGACAGTCCTGGAGCCGGAGGATGCGGCGCGGGTCAGGGAGCGGATAGATGCGGCGCTTGATCTCCGTGCGGAACCGGCCGATCTCCCGTTCCTCGTGGAGAGCGATGTCCTTTCGGCGCTCAGGCCGCAGATGCGTCTTGTGGCAAAGGAGATCCGGAAGGCGGTCCTGACCGCGCGGCCGATCATTCTCCGGCATCACGCGGATGCGGATGGGATATGCGCTGCCGTCGCGGTCGAGCAGGCGGTGACCGCGCTGATCCGGGAGACGAGCGGAGACTTCGATGCGGAGTACTTCCTCTTCAAGCGGTCTCCATCCAAAGCGCCGTTCTATGAGATTGAGGATATCACGCGGGATATCGACTTCGCCCTCAAGGATAACATCCGCTACGGGCAGAAGATGCCGATGATCCTCCTGATGGATAACGGGTCGACCGAGGAGGATATGCCGTCGCTGAAGATCACCCGGATCTACGGTCTCCCGGTGCTGGTCGTGGACCACCACCATCCTGACGCGATCGTGGACGACTACCTGATCGGGCACGTCAACCCCTACCACGTGGGTGGGGATTACGGCATCACGGCCGGGATGCTGGGGACAGAGATCGCCCGCCTGATCAATCCGGCGGTCGAGGATCAGATCCGGCACCTGCCGGCGATCGCAGGTGCCGGCGACCGGAGCGAGGCGCCGGAGCGTGCCCGATACCTTGCTCTCGCCGCGCCCGAGTACTCGGCGGACGACTGTCGTGATATCGCGCTTGCGCTCGACTACGAGCAGTTCTGGCTCAGGTTCAGCGATGGGAGAGAGATCATCAAGGATATCCTGAACCTCGGCGGGAACCCGGAGCGTCACGAGAAGTTCGTCGACCTGCTTGTCGAGGAGGCGAACAAGGCGATCGAGGAGCAGATGGGGGCCATCATGCCCCATGTCGAGAGCCGGATGTTGCCGAACGGCGCTCACCTCTTCATGCTCGATGTGGAGATCTTCGCTCACCGGTTCACGTTCCCGCCGCCGGGCAAGACATCGGGCGAGGTCCATGACCGGCTGGTCCGGGAGCACCCGGGAGAACCGGTCGTCACGCTCGGGTTCGGGCCGGACTTTGCCGTCCTGCGTTCCCGGGGCGTCATGATGAATATACCCCGGATGGTGCGCGAGCTCCACACCGAGATCGCCGGCGGGGGAGTGAGCGGGGGCGGTCACCTCGTCGTCGGGAGCATCAAGTTCGTGGAGGGTATGCGCGGCGTGGTGGTCGAGAGCCTGATCCGGAAGATTGGTGAAGCACCAATCTGATGCTACTTCTTTCCTGCCGATGGCGTGGGAGGCAGCCTTTCGCCCGTGACGTGGGGATCGCGTTCGCCGGTGCGGGAAGTGCCACCTCGATCTCGGTCACGACCCCTGCCATCCGGTATACTGTTCCACTTCTCTTCTTCGCATGATCTGCTGACTTGAAACACTCTCTGGCTGTTTATGGTGCGGCACCGGGGATTTGCCGCCGGTGTGGTTTTGAAAACGACCGAAATATAAAAATAAAGTTATATCATATGGGTATCCTCATGACAGGAAATAGATGGATGTGGAGAGGGCTCCTGGCTGTGCTGCTTGTGGTGGCGGTGGCCCTTGTGCCCCCCATGGCCGCCCGGAACGTGACGCCTGTGACTCCTGTGACCTGGACCCTTCCCCCGACCCCGGCGGAGACTCCTGAAGAGACTTCGACCCCCGGGACGACCCTGACCCCTGAGGAGACTCTGACCCCCGGGACGACCCTGACCCCTGAAGAGACTCTGGCAAGGGTTCTGAGCGGTGAAACACCTGAGGCGACCCTGACTCCTGAAGAGACCCTGACCCCTGAAGAGACCCTGACTCCTGAAGAGACCCTGACTCCTGAAGAGACCCTGACCTCTGAAGAGACCCTGACCCCTGAAGAGACCCCGACAGGGATAACCAGCAATGTGACCCCGGATACGACCGGCGAGACTCCCGTGGAGATGGGGCCTCCCATCGTGATCGGGACGGATACGGCTCCGGCAGAGACGCCCACGGTCGAGCTGCCGACGTTTACGCCGCTCCAGGCGGCACAGGTGGATTCCAGTCCGGCGACACCCGTCCCCCTCTCTCTCACCGGCGTTATCGTTGCTCTTGCGTTCGCCGGGTTCCTTGCTGTTCTCCGGAGAAACCGGCAATAATGGATATGATCTATCCATCATCTCCCGCGCAAGGCCGGTGATGGGATGACGGTTGCGGCGCTGCGCCCGGCGTGACGGCGATTGCGCCCGGCGTCGGTCGGTAGTCCAGGAAACCGACGCCGCTCTCGGCGCCGTTTCATGGTCTTGCGCCTGGTGAAGCGGGGAGGGAAGCGGCCAGATTCCCTGCGCCGTGACAGCAGAAGATGCTCTCCGTTCGACCGATTGGCACGATAGTGCCTACTTGTATACAATTATTTGTATACATATCTTGATATCCTGGAGGCACAAATGAACAGGTTTATATATTGCTTTGCACTAAAAGCATTTGCTCACGAGGAAAGAGTGGATGTCGACAAAGGACCGTATTAAAGAGAGATATAGCGATACCCAGCGGAAGATCCTGTACCACCTCAAATCCGGGTTAAAAGCAGGTAAATCCTACTTTAAGTCGAAGTATATAGCGACCGATCTGGGTCTCTCCCCCAAAGAGGTCGGCATCAACCTTGCCATCCTCTCAGAGATCTGTGATGAGCTGGATATCAGGCGCTGGAGCTACTCAAACAGTACCACGTGGCGCGTTACACCCCGTGCATCATAGTTTTATTCTGGAACGCTCTACACCCTATTGCATGAAGATCATCGAGTTCGAAGCACCCGTCGAGTTTGTGGCCAGCATCAACGATCAGAAAGACTGCCTCATGTCGCAGGACAAGAGCTATGAGAATCCGGACGTGCTCTGGTTCAACATCGACGTTCCGAAGGGGCACGGTGTGCAGGCCGGAGACCGTGTCAGGATCACCGTCGAGAAGATCTGACGTCAGAGGTATTCCGGAAGCGTCTCAAGCGTGATGCGATACGAGTCGATCGCATCCACGCCGACGATAAGGTAGAAATCCTTGCCCCCCCTCTCGACGGTCTTTACGATACTGCCCGGGTAGCGCAGCTCGGCTCCTTCTACGATGGTCGCGCTCTTCAGTTCCACGAGCGCCATCCGGAAGCGTGCCGCCTCGGGCCTGACTGTTGCAGAAACGCTGCAGTTCAGCCTCCAGGCCGCGTACGGCACGTGAAACGCCGTGGTGATGCCTCCCCGCGCCTCTTCGATGTATGCGAACGGCACAACGGTGGTCTCCTTCCATGGTGGGTCGGATCCCCCGTAGCGCGTCAAATTGTCCGGGAGGTACCAGATAGGGTAATCACGGGCCCCGGTCGTGTAGGAGATCCTGGTCAGGTCGGG
>MPOY01000401.1 GCA_001896715.1 Methanoculleus sp. EBM-46 | reverse complement strand
ATGGTCTCCGCTTTTGCAAGCGTTCCGAAGTGAGTCAGCCCCTGGATCACCGCCATCATCCGGTCGTGGTCTTCCGGCGTCGAGAGGGTGATCGCCGCTCCCTGGTCGCGGAAGATGGAGAGGAGCCCTTCAAGGGTCGCGGGGCGGCATCGGGCCGGCGTAGCGACGATCGTCTGCCCCCGGAGCGATACGGCACCCGGCCCGAACATGGGGTGGAGCCCGATCACCTCCGCGCGGGATGCGAGCATCGCCCCGACCGGTTCGGCCTTGAGCGAGGTGAGGTCGCAGAAGATCTGCTCCTCCGAGAGCAGCGGGGCAACCTCCCGGATCACCGCGACGGTCGCGCGGATGGGCACCGATACCATGACGAGATCCGCCTCCCCCGCGATATCCCGGCCGGTGAGCGGCGTTGTTCTCCCCGAGACGATCACGTCCCAGCCGGCCGCCCGGAAGACCTCCGCAAAGAAGCGCCCCATCTGCCCGGTGCCGCCGATGATCCCTGCAAGCATCGCCGTCACTTCTCCCGGATCGTCTCCTTCACGGCGATGCCGAAGTGCCGCCCGCCCTCCATGAGGCTGCCGAGCACTTTGTCGCCGACCGCGAGGTTTGCGACCGATACGGCCGTGCCGCCCTCGCGAACGAGCCGTATCGTCTCGGCGTTCTGGAGGACCAGGCTCACGTTTGCGCTGCCGGCCTTCGCCTCGACGAGGAGGAGCGGGCGGCGCTCGATCTTCACCCTGCCGACGACCGCCTCCCGGGTCGTGCCGGTATGCTCCGCGACGAGCACCGTGTCGCCCGCCGAAAGGTCGGTGAGGTACGCGGTCTTCCCGCCGGGGAGGAGGATGTAGGCGTGCACCGCACCGGCGTTCACCCGGAACGGGCGCGGCGCCACGTAGGGGTTCTCCAGGGTCTCGGGGTGCACCATCAGGAACGCCGATGACGTGTTGCCGACGAGCATCCCTTCTCCGTCGACGAGGAGCGAGCAGGTATCCACGCAGACCCGGTCCCCCATGCCGACGGGGGCGATCCGGGTTACCTCGAATACGGTGAGCGGGACCTCTGCGCCCGAACCTGCGACCACTCCGGCAACGCGCCGGATCTCCGCCGGATCATCGGTCGTAAGGAGGACGCCCGCCGTCCCGTGCTCGAGAACGGTCAGGGCGACCGCCGCCTCGTCGGCGGTCGTGACCGCGGCGACGATCCGGTCCGACTGTGCGACGAGGTTTTCAAGCGGTATGACCGTCCAGTCCCCCGTCCGGACGATGACGTAACCCTCGCGGGAGAGCCGGAGAGCTTCCTCTTCGGCCGCTTTATCGACGATCTCAACCTCAAATACATCTTTTCCGGGGACGAGGTCGCCGTTTTCCGCGGCGGTCATCACCCGTCCGAGTTCCCGGACACGGTCGGCGTCGTCGACGACCAGGACATTCGCACCGCTCTCGATCGCCGTGGTCGCAAGATCCTTCCTCCACGGCCTGATATCGACCCAGAACTGTTTCATCGCCCACGCTCCAGCGCGTCGGCCGGGCTTATGCCCTCGTGCACCACCCGGCAGATCGCGCCTATGAACCGGCCGGGGTCGTCGCGCTGGAAGGCGTTCCGTCCCATGCAGACACCGGCCGCGCCCGCCCCGATGGCGTCGCGGATGGTCGTGAGCGTCTCAAGGTCTCCCCCTTTCTCGCCGCCGGCGATCATCACCGGCACCGAGCAGGCGGCGGTGATCGGGCGGAACGTCTCCGGGTTCCCGGTGTAGTTCGTCTTGATAAGGTCGGCCCCGAGTTCTTCGGCAACCCGGACGCAGTGCCCGATCGCCTGCGGCGATGTCGAATCGATCCCCTTGCCGCGGGGGTAGATCATGATCAGGAGCGGTATCCCCCAGCGGTTGCAGTCCCGCACCACCGCGCCCGCCGACTCGATCATGCGTGATTCGTTCGGCGCGCCGAGGTTGATGTGGATCGAGACCGCGTCGGCGCCGAGCGCGACCGCCTCCTCCACGGTGCAGACGAGTACCTTGTCGTTTGGGTCCGGGTTCATCGACGTGCTCGCGGAGAGGTGCACGATGAGGCCGATGTCCTTCCCGCGCTTCCGGTGCCCTCCCTTCACTATGCCTTT
>MPOY01000149.1 GCA_001896715.1 Methanoculleus sp. EBM-46 | reverse complement strand
TACTTTCCTCCTCACCAGTACTCACCCCTCCATCAGTACTTCTTCCATCACCGGTACTTTCCTCCTCACCAGTACTCACCCCTCCATCAGTACTCTCCTCCTCACCGTTTGTTCTGCCGTGTATGCTCTCTGTCCTCTCATTCTGCTGTACATGTGCGTACAGGGATCGATCTTCCCCCGGATCCTGGCCTCCATTCCCCACATTCTCTCTGTTCCGGTCGCTTTCTTGTGTGCAGCAGTTGCTGTACATATGCTGTACCGTGCTGCCACTGCTGCCATCATCCGGATCGTCGCCCAGCCAGAAGGAGGAGCCGCTGTTCCAGGCCCGGTAGACCTCGGTGTTGAACGTGAAGTACTGCTCCCGGCGGCGGACGGTGACCCTGTCGTCAGTATTCTCGGTCACGGTGGCATCAAAGAGGCTGATCGCGGGGCACTTCTCCAGCAGGCCCGAGTAGGGTGTCCCCCGGCTGGTGTAGCCCTGGAGGAGACGCCGGGTCTGGTAGTAGGAGAGGCCGAGGGCGTTCTGGAGGTCGCGGATGGTGAAGAGATCGATGCCCATCTGTGCGACGGTCGCGAGCGCCGCGGCCTCGTTCTTCGTGAGCTTCATCTCCTGGCTCCCGGCCGTGCCGGAGAGGGCGGCGTAGAGCCTCGCTGCCGCCACGAAGTCCTCTTCCCGGGCGATGATCCCTCCGTCATCGCCGCGGTCCCGCTGGAGGTAGAAGAGCCGGGCGTGGCACTTGATCAGGTCAAAGAGCATGGCGGGGTTCCGGCGGTTCTGAGTCATCGATGACTCTATCCGCCGGGCAAAGGGGATCCTGACGGGGAGGACATCCGTCTTGATCGCTTCCCAGATCGCCCGGCAGGTGAGGATGTCGTCGTTCTCCGGGTCGCGGCAGGCTGCCTCCGCCGCCTTCATGTGCGTAAAGACCTTCCTGTCCTGCTCGATGGTATCGTCGATCCAGACCGTGAGCATCCGGTTCATCACCTGGTCGTCGCCGATACCCTCGACCTTTGCGAGCCACCAGACGCACCGCTTGGGGATGGTGCAGACCCGGAGTTTCCTCTCGGTCGTGACGGTGCGGTGCATGATCGGCTCGCGGAAGTTCGCCGTCGCCGATTTGAGGACCTCCTGAAGGTCGTCGGAGAGTGTGACGTCGTCAAAGAGGAAGGCGGTGCCGGGCCGGAGGTCGTCGTCGTAGTAGAGCGCCTTATCCGAGACGGTGCCCTTGAGTTTATAGGCATCGGGGATGAGATCCTGCATCGTCGTGCAGGCGTGGGTCTTCCCCTTCCCCGAGTTGCCGGAGACGGCGACGTGGAGGCCGTTTGTGTTCTCGACCGATTGGGAGGCAAGGGACATCACGAGGCACTCCGCGACCGTCCGGTCGCCGACATGGCTCCTGTTGAAGGTGTCGAGTATGAACGCGAGCGGGTCGCCGGTCTGGAGGATCTCCATCGCTCGCCGGTTATGCTCGTCCAGGGATGGGGTGGGTTTTTCCGCCACCACCTCTGCCTCCGTCGAACCGGGGGCTTCCTTCTTCTTCCGGGGCTCGTACATCCCCCGGAGTTCCGGCCAGCGCTGGGCTCCTCCGCCGCAGGAGTCGTGGTGGCACCCGGCAAAGAGGGCGCCGTTTGAAAACTGGATGGCAAACGCCCCGTCCTTATGGGCTCCCGAGAACGGGCACTCCGCAAGGGTGTAGAGGGTGCCCCCCTGCCAGGGGCGGGTGCTCCTGACGGCGATGTTGTGCGAGAGAAGCCAGCACCCGAGATCGATGCCGGCGCCCTTCTTCGACGGTCCCTCCCGGGGGAGGAGCCCGGCGATATGCCGGAGCCGCTCTGTGGGCACGAGAGCAATCTCATCCGGGGTGCTGAGGATCTTTGCCCGCCGGTGTGGGCGCTCCGGCGTGCTGTCGCCCTTTCGCGATACAGTCCCGTAGAGTTTCCATATCCGGGCAGCGTTGTGGTTTGCGGTGTCGACCGTCACAGTCTCGTTCGAGAAGAGGGCCTCGAGGGTGGTGAGGACTCCCTTCACGAGAGCGGTTGCCTCCGCATCGTTTGGAAGGTCGATCCGGTAGAGGAGATGGGCGCCGTTCCCGGAGTCCGCCCGGATGGGTTCCGGGAACCCCTGCTCCGCGAGGTAGCCGGCTATCCGCTCCGCGGCCTCGAGCGCCGCGTCGTGCTCGGCGTCGGTCGACGAGACCCCGCTTGGCCGGACGGGGTCGATGTCGACCGGGAGCCAGCGCCAGCGGATGATGTCGGTGTCCGCGGTCGTCGCGTCTTTCCGGGAGAGCCGCATCTTGATCCGGTTTGCCCGCCGGGCAAGGAGCGCCGGGTTCACCGTGTT
>MPOY01000313.1 GCA_001896715.1 Methanoculleus sp. EBM-46 | reverse complement strand
GACCCTCGCAAGGGCTCACCCTTACGTATATTCGGGCCCATCGGCAAAGAGGGTTGCTCTGCCCATCAACCCTCCCCTGGAGCAGCTCCCGGCATCCTGCTGCCGGAGGATCCGGGAGCCCTGCCCGGGCTCAAATCTCATGAAGAGTACCGTTACGAAGTCTCCGTAGATCGCGCGCATCCGTGCTCGTCCACCGGGACGGGGCGCCGGCGCTCCGCGATATCCCGCTGCATCTCAAGATATCGGGCGCGGGAGAGAGCGTAATTTCTGGCGTTTGCAAGGAACGCATCGATCAGGTCGGCCTGCTCGCGGCTCCAGACCTCGTTAGGAACCCGCCTGACCCAGAGAGCGTACTCCCTGACAAAGGCCAGCCTCTCCTGCCGGTTCTTCTCCCGGTCAAACCCCAATTCCATAGGGTTCCCCCCGGACACGCAGGCGCTCCATGAACGATCGCATGAGATCTCCATCCAGCATATCGCGGAACAACACCCAGAGATAGACGGCATCCTCGATATCCTTGTCGCTTGCAAGGTAGAGTTTATAGGGGATCTGTAGTTCGATGGGCGATATACAAAACCGGATATCATCAAACCTTACGGTCCTTGCCATGGCCATTGCGTAACGATCGAAGTCGTCCTTCTTGAACTTCATCTCGATGTTCGGGATGATCCTCTCTTCCTCTGCAATCCGCACGGCAAGTCTGTCGCGGAGCATCGAGTAGATCTCGCTGATGTCGTCCGAGTTCAGGAAGTAGAATCCTCGTGCAAGAAGTTCATCAGCAAATGAGCGGAACGTATCGCGGTCCATATAATCGATGAGAAGATCGATATCCTCCGTACCCCGGGCCCTGCCAAAGAGGATAGCAACATACCCGCTGACGATCACGTAGCTTGTATATCGCTCGATGATCTCCGTCACCGAAGCCACAAAGCGATCGAGCGCAGTCACAACCTTGCCATCGATGAGGATGGTCCCATCAGAAGCACGTGTGATCTGCATTCCTTCTCCTCTGGTAGAATCTACCGGACACTATATCAACTGTACGCAGGCTCGGGGATAGCCCTTCCCTCCTCACGGGCGGTCTTCAGCCAGAGGGAGACGGCAACCTTCACCTCCCGGAGCGCCTCCTCCTCGGTCACGCCGAAAGCGGAGCACCCGGGAAGTTCCGGGACCACGGCGATGAACCCCTCGTCCTCATCGCTGTAGATGATCTCAATTGCATATTTATGCGGCATCGTCATCCTCCAGAAGGTTATAGCTCTCAATCACTTTAAGCAGCTGGCGAACCTGATAGGGTTTTGCCATCTCACCCGCTTTCCGGAAGTTTAGTATTTCCATGACCTCCGGCCGCACATAAACCCCTGAGACAACCCGTTGCCGTGATGCAGGGGGCACCCCGCCTCATCAGGACAATCGGACTCACCATGACCATGAATACCGCCGGTGTAGCACGTGCACCATCTTCCTTGCCAGTGAGCCGTTAGTGGGAAAACGGGTAGCGAAAATCACTGATCGTCAGGTCACGCAAGGTTGGGATTGTTTTTACGGGGTATCGTCGGACAGCACCCCAATGCAGAGAGGGTTATCCTGATGACGGATGATTGGAGTGCCCATACGCCGGGTTCATTCTACGAGATATATTCCTCGGAAAAAGAAAATGCGCTTTGGATTCGGTTCGAGTTTACTACACGCCGGGGCACTACCCCGCATCACGGCATCCTGCTTTCCGTTCGGCCGAACGGTGACCCGGACCCCTGGTTTCCACAACCCCCGGGCCGAAGCAACTATAAGTATTCCCCGCCAAAACACCGATATCTATGCAGTCCCGGGAAGAAATAGTTGCGACCCTGCAGCGCCTCAAGGGAGAGATCGCCACACGGTTCTCAGTCAGCCGGATCGGTATCTTCGGCTCGGTCGCCCGCGGCGAGCAGACCGAGGCGAGTGATATCGATATCCTCGTCGAGTTTTCCCGGCCGATCGGGTTCTTCACCTTCCTCGAACTTGAAGAGTTTCTCTCACTAAATCTCAGCGCCCCTGTCGACCTGGTGACATCCGATGCCCTGAAACCCGTAATACGGGAGCGGGTGACTGCTGAGGTCGCTTATGTCTGAACGGTCGGAGATCCGCCTCTTTTGCAGCGATATCGATGAGGCTGTCGAGCGCATCCTGCAGTACACTTCAGAGATGACATACGGCGAGTTCATCGATGATACCAGGACTCAGGATGCAGTCATGAGGAACCTGGAGATCCTTGGGGAGGCGG
>MPOY01000125.1 GCA_001896715.1 Methanoculleus sp. EBM-46 | reverse complement strand
TCTCCTACACCTGGGAGAACGTGACGCCGGGCGAGCACAACCTCTCGGTCCAGGTGGTCCATAACGACCACACACCGCTCATTCCGCTCGTGTACGATATGGTCAACGTGACGGTCGGCGGAAATGCGACCGGGAACGTGACCGGGACAGCCGGGAACGCAACCGGGAACGCGACGGTGGTGGGCCTCAGCGCCCAGAACATCGCCTTCAACGTGAGCACGATCACAGTACCCGCAGGGGCGAACGTGACGGTGAACTTCGATAACGAGGACTCGGGCGTCCCGCACAACTTCGCGGTCTACACCGACTCCTCCGCGAGCCAGAACATCTTTAAGGGCGAGATCATCACCGGCCCGGCGACGACCGCCTACAACTTCACCGCACCTGCGGATCCCGGCACCTACTTCTTCCGATGCGACGTCCACCCCGAGCAGATGACCGGGGATTTCGTCGTGGAGTGACGGAGAAGAGACCAGCGTGAGAAGAACGGGATCATCCCCGTTCTTCCTGCCCCTATTCCCCGTGTGGGTTCTCCCGGCTTGAAGATCGGCAACCGCACCGTCTCGCGCCCCGGCATGCGGAAACCGGGTCTCCAGCGGACGATCTCCGCCAGAAGTGGCTTTTTCGGGTTTTACCGGCAACCTTCCGAAAGGTATATCGTGCTTGCTTCCGTTTCCCCGCCCCGTATGACGAGATTGTTGAGGCTCCTGATCCTCACCCTGGCGATAGGGTGTGTAGCGCTCTTCTCCGGGGTGGTCGCCCAGGAAGGGAATGCAACCAACCAGACCGCGAATCAGACGACAGGAACGCAGGCGGCGGATGGAGTCCCGCCGGAGATCATACAGCACGCGGCTGACTGGCCGCTCCCCAACAAGGACTATGAAAACTCCAGAGCAGCGACCGGAGCATCGATCGATAAAAGCAATGTCCACGATCTATCGATCGCCTGGGCGTTTAACATCACTGCCGGCGGCACTTTCGGGGGCGCAAACAGCAACCCCATCATCATGGGAGATACCGTATTCTTCCAGGACCTCTATGCCAACACCTACGCCCTGAACTTCGCCGATGGCTCGGTAAAGTGGGGGAAGATCTATAACAACACCACCGTGGCCGGGCCGAACGGGCCAGCAGTCGGGTGGGGCAAAGTCTTCGTGATAAACGATCCGTTCTCTCTTGCGGCGCTGAACGTGTCGAGCGGCGAAGAACTCTGGTCGACACAGCTCATCAACACCTCTTCGGCAGCATCCGGGAAAGTCATCGGCGAGGGGCTTGATATCCAGCCTACGGTCTATGGCAACCTCGTTTACACCTCGACGGTGCCCGGCCGCGGCGACGTCTTCTATCAGGGCGGGGCTGTTGGCTATTTATACGCCCTGGACCAGAAAACCGGAGAGATCGTCTGGAACTTCAGTACGGTCGACGATCCGGCGAGCATCTGGGGCAACCCTGAATTAAACAGCGGCGGCGGAACCTGGTACACCCCTGCCGTGGATACAAAGACCGGTATCACCTACTGGGGTTTAGCAAACCCGGCACCATTTGCAGGGACTCAGGATTTCCCGAACGGCGCGAGCAGGCCCGGCCCGAACCTCTACACCAACACCATGATGGCACTTGATCATGCAACCGGGAGTATAGTCTGGTTCACACAGGTGCTCCCGCACGATCTCTTCGACCACGACTTCCAGATCGCACCAATCCTTACCGATGCCAACGTCAGCGCTAAGGATCAGAAGGTTGTACTCGGTGCCGGGAAGATGGGCCGGGTATTCGCCTTCAACCGGGACTCCGGCGCCATCCTCTGGGTCGCAGATGTGGGCAGGCACGAGAACGACCAGCTTGCGGCGCTGCCGCCCGGAAACACCACGGTCTATCCGGGGGCGCTCGGGGGCGTCGAGACCCCGATGGCTTGCGCCAACGGTACAGTCTATGTGCCGTACGTCGACCTTTACACTAACTGGACACCGACCAGTTCGCTCTCGTTAGGTGTCAAGAACGCATCCCAGCCGGAGACCCAGCCGTTTAACGAGGGGAAGGGCGGACTTGTGGCTATCGAGGTCGATACCGGCAAGGTTCTCTGGGAAAGAAAGTTTGATGCCCTCAACGTGGGCAGTGCGACGGTCGTCAACGACCTGGTCTTCACGGCGACCTTCGATGGGGAGATCTACGCCTTCGATGCGGTGACCGGCGAACAGGTCTGGAACTTCACCGCTCCTGCCGGCATCAACGCCTGGCCTGCGGTGGCAAACGATACCATCATCTGGCCCTGCGGCGTCGGGGGCACACCACAGGTCATCGCCCTGCGGCTCGGGGGTGCGGGGAACGTGACACCCGCACCGATGTCGAATTCGACACCGGCGGCGGCGATGAATGTGACTTCGCCTGCCGGCGTGAACGTCACACCGACCGCTGAAGCGAACGTCACCATCACGTCGCCGGAGGAAGGCGCGAGCATCGCCGCCGGGAACGTGACCGTCGAGGTGAACCTGACGAACTTCACGCTCGTCGAGCCGACCGGGCAGCCGAATGCCCCGGGCGAAGGCCACCTGCACTACTAC
>MPOY01000043.1 GCA_001896715.1 Methanoculleus sp. EBM-46 | reverse complement strand
TCGATCGCGGCCGGATCGATATCCACCCCTGCCACGGCCGAGGCGCCGAGGAGCGCCGCCCCGCAGGCGAGGATCCCCGTCCCGCACCCGATGTCGCAGACCCGGCGCCCCTCGATAGCGCCCTGCATGGCGGCGTGGTGAAGGAGGCGGGCCGCCACCGGCGCCGGGGTCTGGTACTGCTCGAGGCGGGCGATCGGCCGCTCGAAACCTTCGAGGCGCTCAAGGCGCATCTCAAGGTGCCGGAGGTTCATGGGGAGAGGTACTCGTCGATGGTATAGTCGTCCCAGGACCGGGCCCCGCAGAGAATCTCGAACTCCGGCGGCGCCAGCACCGGGGCGGGGAACCTGGCCTGGTCGTCGTAGGCGAGCCGCGGGCAGGCGGTGTTCACGTAGGCCGCAAACCCAAGATCGAGGAGCTCGCCGGGCGATACCTCGCGCATCATGACGAGCACCGCCCGGTCGGAGAGGGCGGCAAGCCTTCGCGCGAGATCCATCCTCTGCTGTCCGCTTTTCGTGCTGACGATGATCCCGAAGTTCGCGGCGCCGCGGGCTCTCTCCATCACCGCGGCGCGGCGGCGGACCAGGCGGTCGGCATCAACCTCCCCTGCTTCGCCCGTGTATGGGTCGAGCGCCACCACCCGCTTTTTGGTCGCAAGCCGGATGCCGACGGGATGAAAGACCCCCGTCCCGACAAAGAGGATCTCGTCCGCCCCCGTCGCCCGTGCGGCGGCAAAGTTGCACCCGAGCACCTGCCCGGGAAACGGCGTGCGGCCATCGCCGGGTGCGACGGCCGCCTCGATGCCGTGCTCGCGGAGGTAGGCCGCCATCGCGTCGACGAGGTGGATGTGCTGGACGGTCGTGACGAGGCCGATCCGGCGGGTGGAGAGGAGGGGGAGGGCGCGGTCGAGCACGGCCACGTCGAAGTCGAACCGGACGGGTTCGTATATGACGCCCGGGCGGTCTTCGACCGGCGCGTGGCCGAAATGGACCAGAACGTCGGCGTGCCGGAGGGTGTCGAGCGCAAGGTCGCAGGCACCGTAACAGGGGTCGCCGCTGACGAGCACGAAGAACCCTGCGTCGCGGAGGGCGGCGGCCACCTGCGGCGCCTGCCGCGCAAGCCCGGCGGGGAACTGGAGGGCGACGGACCGCGCCCCGCGTTCGTGGAGTTTTGCGGTGAGGTCAGAGACAGGTATCAACGACATGCACCCGGTCCTCGGAGACCTCGATCCTGACCAGGGTCTTGAGCGGCCGGCCGAGATCCACGTCGCCCCGGCCGATGACCACGCATATGTCGGCGATATCGGCGCCCACCTGTTCGAGCGCGCTGACGAGGGCGGCAAGCGTCCCCCCGGTGCTGCAGACGTCGTCGATGACCACGACCCGGTCGCCCGCGCCGACCCCGTTCAGGTAGAGCTCCCCCTTCGAGTAGCCCGTCGCCTGGTGGACCGCAACCTCCCCGGGAAGGTTGTAGGGGCGTTTTCGGACGACCACGAGCGGTATATCGGTCATCATCGAGAGGGCGACGCCGATGGGGATCCCCATCGCCTCGCAGACGACGATCTTATCGACTCCTGCAAGGTCGAGGATCCGCACCATGGCGCACCCGATCTCGCGGAGGATGACCGGCTCAAGGAGCGGCACCCCGTCGGTGATCGGGTGAATGAAGTAATTGTACTCCCCGCGCCTCATGACCGGGGAGGCCTCCAGCGATTGTATCAGGCGTTCAAGCATGCATATCACTCATATCTTTAAGAAACGCTTCTATCACGTCGCGGGTGACGTGCGGCATGCAGACGACCCGCATGTGCCCGGCCCGGGTCGTCGAGACCCGCCAGCCGGCAGGCGCGCGGCTGCAGGAGAACGTCGCCACGTTGACGTCGGGGGTCACCGCCCGCTCGCAGCCGAGCGTCTCCATCCCCTCGACCAGTCTCCGGGTGTTCTCCATGCACCCCGCGACCACCGCCCGCATGCCGTCCATCCCCAGGTACTCGAGGACCGCGAACGCGGCGGCCACCGAAGCCCCGGGCCGGGTGCCGGCAAGGGTGCACTCCCGCTTCACCGTCAGGTAGGGCGTATCGACGTTGAGGCACGAGAACTGCTCCGGGTTCCGGACGAGGAGGCATCCTGCCGGTATGGTGCTCATCCCCATCTTGTGGGGGTCGACGGAGAGGGAGTCGACACCGGGGAGATGGAAGTCGAAGGGGATCGGCCGGTCGAGGAACGGCACCACCATGCCGCCGAACGCGGCGTCGACGTGGAGAAAGACGTCCCGGTCAAGAGCCACGTCGGCGAGGTGGGCGATGGGATCGACCATACCGTACTCCGTCGTCCCGGCTATACCGACGATGCAGACCGTATCCTTATCCACGAGGGACTCGACCGCCTCCGCATCCACCCGGAAATGGGTGTCGAGCGGCGCCGTCCGCATTGCAAGCCCGAGTATATCGCAGGCCTTCAAAAACGAAAAATGGCTCGATGCCGGGACCACGACGTTTGGAGACTCCACCGGCTTCTGCTTCTTTGCTATCCGGAACGCCTGTATGTTCGACTCCGTTCCGCCGCTCGTCGCATATCCCCCGGCTTTCGGATGATGCATCAGGGTGGCGAGCCTCCGGACGAGGAGTTCCTCGAGTTCTGCAGTCCCCGGGAAGAGGCCGGGGTCGCCGAGGTTCGTCTCGAGGAACATGGCATGCGCCCGGGCCGCGACCGGGTGGGGCGGCGTGCACATCGAACTCAGTATATTCCGGTAGCCGAGATCCTTCTTTCGTTGTAATGAAAGGAAGGAGAAGAGGTCCCCTTCGGGGCATCCCTGCTCACGCATTTCTTCTCGCCGCATCCAACAGGATCTGTCGCTCTTTACGCGCAACGGCCTCACGGATGCGGGGAACGGCATCGATGTTTGCCGAGACGCTCGTGATGCCGTGCCCGACGAGCCATGCGACCATAGCGGGGTCGGAGCCGGCCTGGCCGCATATGGAGCACTCGATGCCGTGCTCGCGGCATGCCTTGATCGCGTAATCGATCAGCCAGAGCACGGCAGGGTGCTCGGGCTCGTACATATCGGCGACGTGCTCGTTGTTCCGGTCGATGGCGAGCGTGTACTGGACGAGGTCGTTCGTCCCGAACGAGGCAAACCGGATGCCGGCCTTGATGAAGTCCTCGACCAGTATGGCGCTGCTCGGGATCTCGATCATGACGCCGAGGGTTGCGTTCTCCACGTCGACCCCCCAGTCTTTCATCATCGCCCGGGCCTGGATGAACTCGCCGGGGTGGTTGACCATCGGGAACATCACGCCGAGGTTGCTGTAGCCTGCGGCCCAGAGCCTCTTGAACGCCTCGACCTGCAGGCGGAACTGGTCGGGGCTCCGGAGATCCCGGCGGATACCGCGCCACCCGAGCATCGGGTTGTGCTCGATGGGTTCTTCTTCCCCGCCTTTCATGTTCCGGAACTCGTCGGTCGGAGCGTCGAGCGTCCGAACCCAGACGGGTTTTCCGGGGAACGCATCGAGCACCGTCTTGATGCCGCCGTAGAGTTCGCCGACGAACTCTTCCTCCCTGTTGTGCTCGACGTACCAGCCCGGTGTCTTGTTCAGCCCGAGTATGAGGTGCTCGATGCGGAGGAGGCCGACCCCGTCGGCGCCGGTGGCGGCCGCCCGTTTTGCAGCCTCGGGGAGGGAGACGTTCACCTTGACGAGCGTGCCGGTGATGAGCGGGGCGGGCGCCGCCGCTGCCGCCGACGCGACTGCCGGCGCCGGTGCCGCTGCTGCCGTCGCTCCCTCGTAGATGGTGCCCTTCTCGCCGTCGACGGTTATGATCTGTCCGTCCTGGAGCACCTTCGTTGCTTTCTTGGTCCCGACGACCGCGGGCGTCCCGAGTTCGCGGCTCACGATGGCCGCGTGACAGGTCATGCCGCCCTCGTCGGTGACGATGGCGCTGACCCGCCGCATCGCCGGCACCATGTCGGGGTTGGTCATCTTCGTGACCAGGATGTCGCCTTCCTTGACGGCGCTCGTGTCCTTGACGTCGCGCACGATAACGACCCGGCCGCTCGCGACGCCGGGGGATGCGCCCTGGCCCTCGAGGAGGATCACGCCGAGCTTATCCCGGGGTGCCGGTGCGGTCCCCGGGCGGGGGATCTCCGGCCGCCGGATCGTCGTGATGGGACGTGACTGGAGGATGAAGACGTCGTCGCCGACGATCGCCCACTCGACGTCCTGCGGGACGCCGTAGTGGCTCTCGGCGATCTTGCCGAGCGTCGCGAGGCGTGCCACCTCGGCGTCCGAGAGGACCGGAGCGGTGCGCTCTCTCCCGGAGAGGTTGACGATCGTTGTCCCGTGCTCCCCTTCCGGCACGATCATGATCTCCTTCTCGGCGATCAGGCGGTCGACCACCCTTTCTGTGCGCAGGTCAAAGACATAGTTGTCGGGCGAGACGCTGCCCGAGACGACGGCTTCTCCAAGCCCCCAGGAACCCTCGATGATCGTCAGGGGTTCGCCGGTGACAGGGTGGGAGGTGAACATGACGCCGGACTTCTCCGACCGGATGAGCTCCTGCACGACGACGGCGATGTTCACGCTCCGGTCGTCGAACCCCTGTTTGGCCCGGTAGTAGATGGCACGCGCGCCATACAGGGAGGCCCAGCACCGGTGGACTGCGTTGATGAGGTCTTCGTCGCCAAGAATATTGAGAAAAGTCTCCTGCTGGCCGGCAAAACTGGCTTCCGGCAGGTCTTCGGCGGTGGCGCTCGAACGGACGGCGACAACCATTCCGTTCGCCCCCATCCGGGCGTATGCGTCGGTGATCTCCTCGCGGAAGTGGTCGGGGATATCGACGCTCAGGACGAGATCCTGCACGTCACGGGAGACGGACTCCAGTGCACCGTTGTCGTCGACGTCGAGGCGCGCCAGACGCCGGAAGAGCGTCTCCTCGATCCCGGTCTCGACAAGGAACTTGCGGAACGCCTGCGCGGTCACCACAAACGCCTTCGGCACGGGGAGGCCGATTGCCGTCATCTCACCAAGAGAGGCTCCCTTTCCCCCTACGGAGGGGATATCTTCCTTTTTTATTTCTTCGAGCCACAGAATGTTGGGCATTTCCTTCATTCTCGCACCACACATATACTTCTCACCATTACATAAAAGATTTCGGAAGAAAAAGCATCAATACACATGATGTCGAATCAGATATGGGTTGAACTGTGAGATATAGAGTGCTGGTCAGCGACCCGCTGGCAGAGGAAGGGATTGATATCCTCAAGGGGTTCTGCGACGTGGATATCAATACCGGGTTGACCGAGGAGGAGCTCGTTGCCGCTATCGGGGGCTACGACGCCCTTCTGGTGCGTTCGGGCACCGAGGTGACGGCGCGGGTCATCGATGCGGGAGCGAGACTGAAGTTCATCGGTCGTGCCGGCGCCGGGGTCGACAATATCGATACCGAAGCGGCGACACGCCGGGGCATCATCGTCGCGAACGCTCCGGAAGGCAATACCCTGGCAGCCACGGAGCATACGATGGCGATGATGCTCTCGCTTGCGCGCAACATCCCCCAGGCAAACGCATCCTTGAAGAAGGGCGAATGGAAACGCTCGAAGTTCATAGGGATCGAGTTGAACGACAAGGTCCTCGGCATCGTGGGGCTCGGGCGGATAGGCAACGAAGTGGCGAAGCGGGCACGGGCGATGGAGATGAAGTGCATCGCCTACGACCCCTTCATCAGCAAGGAGAGGGCGGCAAAGATCGGCGTCGAGCTGGTCTCGCTCGACGACCTTTTCCGGCGGGCTGACGTCATAACGGTCCATACGCCGCTGATCAAGGAGACGCGCCACATCGTCAACGCAAAAACCATCGCCACGATGAAGGACGGGGTGCGGTTGATCAACTGCGCCCGCGGCGGGATCATCGACGAGAAGGCGCTCGCGGATGCGATCGCGAGCGGCAAGGTTGCCGGCGCCGCGGTGGATGTCTTTGAGTCGGAACCGCCGACGGACTCTCCGCTCATCGGCCTCGACCACGTGATCGTGACGCCGCACCTCGGGGCGAGCACGGTCGAGGCGCAGATGAACGTCGCGATCTCGGTAGCAAACCAGTGCATCAGCGTGCTTGAGGGCGGTCCGGCGAAGTACGTGGTGAACGCGCCGATGGTCCCGGCGGAGCAGCAGGCGCTGGTCGAGCCCTATGCGGTGCTCGCACAGAAGATGGGCCGCCTCCTCATCCAGCTCATCGAGGGGCGTCTTGAGTCGATCGAGATCACCTACGGCGGCGAGGTCGCCCAGATGCCGAACACGAAGTTCATCACCCGCGTCATACTGAAGGGGATGCTCGACCCGATCCTGCAGACGCCGGTCAACATCGTGAACGCGGAGTTCGTCGCAAAGGAGCGCGGCATCCGGATGAGCGAGACCACCACCGAGGAGGCGCAGGGGTTCAGGAACATCATATGCATCACGGCAAAGACCGACCGCATGACCGAGACGGTGAGCGGGAGCGTCTCTGGCCCGAACCGCGCGCGGATCGTGAGCATCGGGGGCTACATGACGGACCTGACCCCGACCGGCCACGTGGTGATCTCCCGCCACACCGACAAACCGGGCGTCATCGGGAAGGCCGCGACGATCCTCGGCCGGGCGAACGTGAACATCGCAGGGATGCAGGTGGGACGCCACCGGCCCGGCGAGGAGGCGCTGATGGTCCTCACGGTCGACTCCTCGGTGCCGGCCGATGCGATGGACGAGATCCGGAAGATCGACGGCATCCACACGGCAAAACACGCCGAGATCTGATCGGTCCCGGCCGATCACCCCCGGTTCTCCCGCGTGCCGGCCCCCGATGGGGCGGAGCCGGCACACGGGGGATTTCCGGGGCGAGGGAATAATTTTATACCCGGAGCACCAACCTTATTGATCGTCAGGCAGACACGGGCTCGTGGTCTAGCTGGTTATGACGTCGCCTTGACATGGCGGAGATCCTGAGTTCGAATCTCAGCGAGCCCAT
>MPOY01000581.1 GCA_001896715.1 Methanoculleus sp. EBM-46 | reverse complement strand
CGTGGAAGGCGGGAGTTTCGTCATGGGAGAACTTGAAGGCTCTGAAAGCCCCGCTCACAGAGTCAACCTGACTTACGACCTCTACGTAGGCAAGTACCCCGTCACTTTCCAGGAGTACGACAGATACTGCGACGCGATAGAGTATTCCGGTCCGGACGACGAGGGCTGGGGCAGGGGAAAGAGGCCGGTGGTGAACCTCGCGTGGCTCCAGGTGATCGAGTACTGTAACTGGCTCAGTGAAATGGAAGGTCTCCCGGCAGCCTATCATGTCGACGGAAACCTGCTCGACGAAAATGGGAGAAAGACAAACGACTTGTTGAGAGTCAGGGGATACAGGCTGTTGACGGAGGCCGAATGGGAGTACGCCGCGTACGGGGGCAAGAAGAGCAGAGGATACAGATACTCGGGCAGCGACGATGTCGACGAGGTCGCATGGTATGAGGAAAACTCGCAGTCGGCGACGCAGGAAGTCGGCATGAAGGCGCCCAACGAGCTCGGACTCTACGATATGTCGGGCAACGTCTGGGAATACTGTTCCGACCGGAGCGCAAAATACCGTGACCGGGAAGAGACGAATCCCCACAACATACTCGGTTCCAAACGAGTGCTCCGCGGAGGCTGCTGGTGTAACTCCTCCGATTTGACCCGGGTGACCTGCAGCGAGGCGATAGACCACGAAGAGCTTCACGCCACCATCGGGTTCCGTGTCTGTCGGATCGCTTCTGCCGAAAAGCCGAAGCCAACCATTCAAGAGGCTGAAGTCAAGTTGCCGGCCATGGAGTTCGTGGAGCGGGGCAGTTTCGTGATGGGCGACCCCTCAGGCTACGACCGTCTCTATACAAGTCCGACCCGTCCGGTAGAACTGACTTACGACTTCCACATAGGCAGGTATGAAGTGACGTTCGCCGAGTATGACTCTTTTTGCGCCGCCACAGGGAGGCAATTGCCTCCGGACGAGGGTTGGGGAAGGGGCTCTCGGCCTGTGATAAACGTCACATGGTGGGACGCGGTGGAATACTGCAACTGGCTTAGCGAGAGAGAAGGTCTGCGCCCGGCCTACGACGACTACGGGTATCTGCTCGATTCGAACGGCCAGGAAACGACCGACATTTCGACCGTCGCCGGATACAGACTGCCGACGGACGCCGAATGGGAGTATGCCGCTCGAGCGGGAAGCAAGAACAGGGGATACAAGTACTCGGGCAGCGACGATGTCGACGAGGTCGGCTGGTATGAGAAAAACTCGCAGTCGATAACCCACGAAGTCGGCAAGAAGAAGCCCAACGAGCTCGGACTCTACGATATGTCGGGCAACGTCTGGGAGTGGTGCAGCGACTGGTACGCCGACGATTACTTCGGCCAAAGCCCGAATCTAAACCCTTACAACGACTCGATCGATCTTGAGCGTGTGATGCGCGGGGGCTCGTTCGGCGATGTCGAGACATTCGCGACTGTGTACGAGCGACAATACTACCAGCCCTCTGGCGCATCTTACGATCTGGGGTTCAGGATCTGCAGGACGGCGATAAAGTAGGCTTGAAAAACAGGGACTGCATTTTTAGTAAGAGCGGTTCCTCGTTCCAGGGCTAGGAGCTTTGTTCTTCGTTCCG
>MPOY01000567.1 GCA_001896715.1 Methanoculleus sp. EBM-46 | reverse complement strand
TCCCAGAGCCAGGCGGAGGGCTCCCCGGAAGAAGCGTCGGTGAACGCAACCGTGAGGGGGGCCGTGCCGTTCAGGGGAGCGGCACTGAACTCTGCACCCGGCGGGCCAAAGACGCGGATTTGCAGGGATTTCGTCGAACGATCGGCGCCGTCGGCGATCGTCAGGCTGACGGTGTAGTTACCGGGTTGCTCGAATACGTGGACCGGGGCCGGCACGGTCGACGCCCCCTTATCGCCGAAGTCCCACGACCACGACCGGGGTTCGCCGACCGACGCGTCGGTGAAGAGGACCGCGAGCGGGGCGGCCCCGGCGGTCACGTTGGCGGTAAACCGAGCACTCAATAGGTCACGAACCGTTATGTAGCCGGTCCGGGCCGTCGTGTTCTCCCCTGCGCCGTTTGCCACGGTGAGAGTGACCGTGTAGGCCCCGGGCGCCTGGTAGACATGAACCGGGCTCTTCTCTGCCGACGAAGCCCCGTCGCCGAAGGTCCAGGACCACGATAACGGACCTCCTCCGGACTCATCCGAGAACTTCACCGCGAGCGGCGAGCGACCGGCGGTCACGTTCGCGGAGAACCCGGCTACCGGCGGTGCGGTGACGGTGATGTAGCCTTCCATCGTCCGGGTATCGCTGTCGTACTCGTTTGCGGCCGTAAGCGCGACGGTGTAGATGCCCGGCCCGGTGTAGGTGTGGGTGGGGTTCTGGTCGTGAGAGGACCCGCCGTCGCCGAAATCCCAGGACCAGGCCGTTATAGTGCCGGTCGAGGCGTCCGAGAACCGGACGGCGAGCGGGGCTCTCCCGCTCCGGGTATCTGCCGAGAACGAGGCTTTTGGAGGACTGACGACGGTGATGAAGGCGGGCTTCGTCATGTTCGTGCTGCCCGCCGGGTTCCCGGCGGTCAGGCTGACGGCGTAGGTGCCGACTGCGGCATAGGTGTGCTCCGGGTCTTGCTCGTTTGACGTCGCGCCGTCTCCAAAGTCCCAGAGCCAGGCCGATGGCGCGCCGGTCGATCGGTCCGCAAACCGCACGGTGAGAGGGAGACTGCCCGACACCGGTGCGGCGGTGAAATCGGCGGCCGGGGGTTCCAGGGTTTTTGCGCGGATGAGATCGGTCTTTGTGACGATGTCGGACCCGAAGCGGTTGCTCACCCGGAGGGAGACCGTGTACTCGCCGGGATCCTCATAGGTATGCCCGGGGTTCGGCTCCGTCGACGAACCGCCATCGCCGAACTCCCACTCCCACTCATCCGGACTGCCGGTAGACCGGTCGGCGAACCGGACGGTGAGCGGAACCGTGCCGGCGATGGGATCCGCCGAGAACTCCGCCTCCGGCGGCGCTCCGCCGGAGTAGGCGAAGAGGTAGACCTGCCACCTCCCACTCCGCTTATCCTGCCAGACGATCTTCTCCCCGGAGACCGAGGGGAAGAGCTGCTCGCCGTTTGCGGTGCAGACCGACATCTCGGTCCAGGCGCGGAGATCGTACATGTAGATATCCCAGATCCCGCTCCGCTTGTCCTCCCAGGCGATGATCTCTCCATCGATCGCCGGGGAGACCTGCTCGGCGGGGTCGTCGGTGATCTGGTATTCCCGGTCCTCATTGAGATCGTACATGTAGATATCGGGCAGCCCGTTCCGGTAATCTTCCCAGACGATCCGGTCCCCCGATATCGCAGGGTATGCCTGCCGCGCACCGCTCGCCGCTATCCCCAATTTCTCCTCGGTCTGGATATCGTATGCCTGGATGCCCCCGGCGATCTCCTCCCAGACGACGTAACGCTCCGAGAGCGCGAGTTTCCACTCAATTCTCGGCGAGCAGCCAAGGTACGTCTCCTTGCCGGTCGCGATGTCGTAGAGGCAGATATCGGTATACCCCTTTCGCGTATCGTACCAGGCAATATGGTTACCGTGCACGATGGGCATCGTCTGGTCGGTCGTGCTGTTCGTGATCCGCCTTTCGCCGTCGTATGGCGAGAAGAGGTAGATCTCCCAGTTCCCGTGCCGCCGGTCCTGCCAGGCGATGAAATCGCCCGACACGGACGGATACCGCTCTTCGGCGTAGCCGCCGGCAACCTTCCGGCCACCGCTGCCGGGAGCGGCAGCGTAGTAGATAGACCGATCGTCCCTGCCGTCCTCCCAGACGACCATACCGCCGTCGATATCCGGGTGCTCCTGGGATCCGCCGGCGGTGCAGAACAGCACCGTCTCCCCCGGCGCTGCCTCCACCGCCAGAACGGGCGAGGCCAGCAGTCCGGCGGCGATGACGGTGCAGACTATCATTAACACTCTGTATTCAGCCATTCCTCGATCACCATGATGAGAACGCCCCCTTTCGTCTCACACGATGGTGCCTGCAGGCAGGAGAGAGAAGCTTCCCGGCCGTGCCCGCGTGCAAACTGAGGTCCGGGAGGATGCCGGAGAGTCACCGGGTCCTGCCGGGCAAAGGGTTCGTGAACGGCATGATGGGGGTATAAATATATATCCCTTGCGGCCCCGGGGAGCCGAGAGAAGTATTCGTAATTATTATAAAAATTAGCGAATATTATGAGGATAGGGTATCGCAGAGAAATTCATGCCCCGGCGAGTTCGCGGACCTTCGCGATATTTCCATCGTCTCCCCGCCGTCCATCCACCGGCGTCTCGCAGATGAGCGGACATCCCCTTATGGCCGGACGGCTGAGGATATGCCGGAACCCCTCCTCCCCGATGGACCCAAGCCCGATATGCTCGTGCCGGTCAAGCCCGCTCCCGAGGTCGCCCTTACAGTCGTTGAGGTGGATGATCCGGAGGTGCCCCGGGCCGATCAGGTCGTCGATCTCCTCGAGCACCGCATCGACCCCTTCCCCGGTTCGGAGGTCGTAGCCTGCGGCAAACGCGTGGCAGGTATCGAAACATATCCCGATCCTCTCCTCCCCGTCGATACCCTCAAAGATCCGGCAGAGGTCCGCGACGGTCGACCCGACGCTGTTCTTCTCGCCGGCGGTGTTCTCGAGGAGGAGCATCACGCCTTGTGCGCCGGCCTCTTCAAGCGCCCGGTTGATGGCGGCGACGACCCGTTCCTGCCCGGTCCCGGTCCCGGCGCCGCGGTGATGGCCAAGATGCGTCACGAGGTAGGGTATACCGAGCACCTCGCACCGCCGGAGTTCGTCGGTGAGCGCCGCGACAGATTTTTCGTAGATCGCATCGTCGGGCGAGGCCAGGTTCGGGAGGTAAGGCATGTGGTCGACGGCCGGACCGATGCCGGATGCGTCGAGCGCTCTCCGGAAAGCACCGGCCACGTCAGGGTCGAGGTCTTTTGCCTTCCAGCCCCGGGGGTTTCTCGAAAAGATCTGGAACGTATCGCAGCCCGAATCGAGGGCCCGCCCGACCGCAAGGTCGATCGAGCCCGCGATGGAGACGTGGCATCCTACCAGCACCATAGCCTACACCTTGGCGGGAGGGCGTTTAGGCCTTCCCCCGCCCGACCTCGCGGAGCACCGCCGTCCCGAACTCCCGGGTGCCGGCGGTCCCGCCGATGTCGCGGGTCCGGATGCCCGCACGGAGCACCCGCACGACCGCCTCCTCGACGGCTGCGGCGGATGCAGGGTCGCCGACGTGGCGAAGCAGCATCGCACCGCTCCGTATCGCCGCGATGGGGTTTGCGACGTTCCTCCCCGCGATGTCGGGAGCGCTCCCGTGCACGGGTTCAAAGAGGGCGGCACGTTCTCCTATGTTCGCGCTCGGGAGCATGCCGAGCCCCCCCACGAGGTACGCCGCGGCGTCGGAGAGGATGTCTCCGAACATATTGGTCGTCACGATCACGTCGTAGCGGTCGGGGTGCATGAGGAGGTCAAGCGAGAGCGCATCGATGTAGCGGGCCGTGCAGGGGACTCCCAGATGGGCGGCCACCGCCGTGCAGACCTCGACGAAGAGGCAGTCCGACTTTAAGACGTTTGCCTTGTTCCCCACGGTGAGGTGGTGCCGGCGGGACTTCGCGAGGGTGCAGGCGTAGCGGGCGATCCGCTCGCTCCCCCGGCGGGAGACGACCCGGACGGTGCAGGAGCGGTCGGGCTCGGTCCACTCGATGCCGGAGTAGAGCCCCTCGGTGTTCTCCCGGACGATGACGACGTCGACAGTGTCGCCACGGATGGGGCGGACGTTTGCGTAGAGGTCGAGGGCGTGGCGGATCTGGAGCATGACGCTCCGGTAACCGGGGTCCGGCGGCGTCGTGACGGCCCCAAAGAGGATGGCATCCGCCGATCCGAGGTCGGCAACCGTCTCCTCCCCGCAGGCGCACCCGGTCCGCTCCCAGAGCCCGTAACCCAGATCGACGTCGAAGAACTCGATGTCGGGGCGGACGGCCGCAAGAATATCGCGAGCGGCCGGGACGACCTCGCGCCCGATCCCGTCGCCCTCAACGACCGCTACCTTCACCATTCCGCTCCCTCCACGCGGCCGCGACCTGCCTGACCGCATCCGCAATCTCCCACGACGATGCTCCCCAGTGGACCACCGCGCCGAACTTGCCGTTCCAGCGCCCGAGACCGCCCCGCTCGCTCCGGCAGCACCGGGCGACGAAAGGTTCTGCCGTCACCGCTCCAAGCGGGCAGATGCTCTCCACGCCGATCTCCTCCCCGTAGCACTCCCGCACCAGGTCTTTCGCCGTCAGGCATCCCGCGACCCGGTCGCCCGGGCGGACCGGGTCCGCATCGAGGGTGCGGGGGAAACCGGCCGCGCGGCAGGGATAGACGTCGGCCTCGATCTCCCTGATATCCCTGACGTGGTGCTCGAATATGACCTCGAGGTCGCCGAAGAGACCGGTCCTCTCAAGGTCGCCGAGCGTGGCGGAGAGGTGGGGGCGGGGCGGGGTGATGTCGTAGACGTGAAGGCGAAGGAACCCCGAGAGGTCGGGGTCGAGCACGAACGTGGTCTGACAGCCGTGGCCGGAGAAGACCGTGCACCGGTGCCCGGACCGGAGGGCCGCCCTCACCAGGAATGTGCGGTCCTGGACGTTCACCGGGTCCGGGTAACGGCAGACCTCGTCGCCGGCGGCGAGCACCCGGGTGGAGAGGATGCTCCTCATCAAACCGGTTCCGGCCGGATCGGCCTCGACCTCGAGCACCTCCATGCCGTCCGGTTCGGTCTCGCGGACCAGGTAGCGCGAGAGGAAGTAGACCCGCTCCCCGCACGGTGTGCCGGTCACGGCCCCGACGTATTTGCAATGCGGGGGAAATATCACCGGCACGACCTCCAGTAGGGGACCAGTCCTCCGGCCCGGAGAATGGTGACCATCCTCGGCGAGAGCGGGCGGGCGGGGCGGCGCACCCCGTCCACCTCCACCCACCCGCTATCGAGGTCGAAAGCGACGTGGGCGCCATCGGTGCAGGCAACGGAGGCCTCGATCACCGGGAGACCCACGTTGACGGCGTTCCGGAAGAATATGCGGGCAAACGACTCCGCGACGATCCCGACGACACCGGCCTCCCGGAGGGCGACAACCGCCTGCTCCCGCGACGACCCGCACCCTATGTTCCTCCCGGCGACGATGATCGCGCCGCGGATACGGGGGGCAAGCGCCGGGTCCAGGTCCTCGAGGACGTGCTCCGCCCAGACCGAGCGGTCCTTCGTCCGGAGGTAGCGGCCCGCGATGATGAGGTCGGTATCGACGTCGTTGCCAAGGCAGACGGCCGGCCCGGTTCCCTGCATCATGCCACCTCCGGCACGGCGATCTCACCCGCGAGCGCACTCACCGCGGCGGTGGCGACCGATGAGAGGTAGATCTCGGCGCCCACGCCCATCCGGTTCTTGAAGTTCCGGTTGGCGGTCGAGAGGCAGACCTCGCCCTCCCCCATCACGCCCTCGTGCGCCCCAAGACACGGCCCGCACCCGGGCGGGGCCACCATGCATCCCGCATCCACGATATCGGCAAGGACGCCGGTGGCGATCGCCCGGGCAAGCACCGCGCGGGAGGCGGGGACGACCAGGGTGCGGACCGCCACCTTCCTCCCCCGGACGATCCGGGCTAGCCGGGCAAGGTCTTCGTAGCGGCCGTTCGTGCAGGTCCCGACGAAGACCTGGTCGATCGGCGTGCCCGCGACATCTTCGGCCTCCCGGACGGTGTCCACCCGGTGCGGGACCGCGACAAGAGGCACGATGCCGGAGAGGTCGATGGCGATCTCCCGCTCGTAGCGCGGTTCCTCCACAGCCTGGGGCGACGCCGCAACGCCGTGCCCGGCAAGATGGCGGACGGTGACCGCATCGGCGTAGAAGATGCCGGTCTTTGCTCCCGTCTCGACCGCCATGTTGCAGAGGGTCAACCGCCCGTCCATGGATATCCCCGACGCGCCGTCACCCACGAACTCCAGCGCCCGGTAGGTCGCCCCCTCCATGCCGAGTCTGGCGACACAGGCAAGAGCGACGTCTTTTGGCTCTGCGGGGCCACCGAGCCTTCCCGTGAGGTTGACCGCGATCGTCTCCGGCACCCGAAACCACGTAGCCCCCGACGCCCAGATCGCCGCCATATCGGTCGCTCCCACGCCGGTGGCAAACGCCCCGAGAGCGCCGAGGGTGCAGGTGTGAGAGTCGGCACCCACGACGACCATGCCGGGCCGGACGACCCCTTCGCTCATCACCTGGTGGCAGATCCCTCCGCCGGCATCCGAGAGGTCTATCCCAGAGGCCCGGGCATACCCGCGGAGCTCCGCCTGGAGCGTCGCCGTCGTGCCGGTGTTGGCCGGTACGATGTGGTCGAAGACGAGGCGCAGGCGCTCGGGGTGAGGGAGCTGCTCCACGCCCATCTCCCGGAGCGCCTCCCGGGTGAGGACGCCGGTCCCGTCGTGGGCAAAGGCGATATCGACCTCGCGGTCCACGTATGCGCCGGCAGGGGCACCGAGGACCCGCTCCGAGAGCGTGCTCACGAGAGGACCTCCGCCTTCGCCTGCCGGAGGAACCCGCAGAGCACCTCGGGGGTGACGCTGCATTTCCCCTCGCTCCTCTGTTTGATCTGCTCGAGCACCCACCGCACCTGCCCGTCGGAGAGGTCGAACCCATACGCCTGCGCGATATGCTCAAGCGCTTTCCTCCCCGTATGCTTCCCGAGGACGAACCGGCGCTCGCCGCCCACCAGTTCGGGGAGGATGGACTCGTAGGTCGCCGGATCTTCAAGGATGGCGGCTATGTGGATGCCGCTCTCGTGGGCAAAGGCGTTCTCGCCGACGATCGGCCGGGTGCGCTCCGGAACCACGCCCGAACACCGGGCGACCAGCCGCGAGATCTCCTGCAGGCGGGTGAGATCGTAGCGGTCGACGCCGCCTTTCATCCGCAGGGCGACCAGCACCTGTTCAAGCGCGGCGTTCCCCGCACGCTCCCCGATGCCGTTGACGGTGGTGTGGAGCTGAAACGCCCCGGCAGCCGCCGCCGTGATGGTGTTTGCGGCCGCAAACCCGAGATCGTTGTGGCAGTGGATACAGAGCGGGTGATGGACGTCGCCAAGGATCCGGGATATGACCGCGTGGATCTCAAGCGGTGCGAGGCATCCTACCGTATCGGCGAAACTGACGAGATCAGCGCCGCATTCTGCGCCCCGGGAGTACATCTCGATGAGGAACGCAGGATCGGTCCGGGAGGCATCCTCGGCCGCGAACCGCACCTGCACGCCGTGATCGGCGGCGAACTCCACCATGTCGAGAGCATCGTCGAGCACCTCGGCGCGGGGCTTTCGGTACTTGTGCCGGATGTGGAGGTCGGATGTCGCTATGAAGATGCTGACCATATCCACATCGCAGTCGAGGGCCGCCTCGACGTCGGGCCTGAGCGCCCGTGCTAGGCAGCAGACCCGGGCGGAGAGGCCGCTTCGCGCGATCGCGGCGACGCACTCTTTCTCCGCCGACGACACCACGGGGAACCCGGCCTCGATCACCTCCACGCCGATCTCATCGAGCGCTCGTGCGATCGTCATCTTCTCATCATGGGTAAACGAGACGCCGGGAGTCTGCTCCCCGTCTCGCAGCGTTACATCACAGATCTCGATATTCCAGGGTTTCATGGTGTGCACCTTCAGGGCAGGTTCCCTTGATCACCACCGTCCGGGGGCCCTCCTCCGGGAGGGTGAGGGCCCGGCGAAGAGCGCCCGTGTCGTCTGCAGCGCAGACGACCGGGTCCGCCCAGGCGATGTAGCGAAGGATATCAGGGACGGGGTGACCGCCGGTCATCCCCATCCGGTTGTTCGCAAGTACGATGCAGAGGAGCGGGAGCCCTCGTTCGTAGACGTCGATGAGGGCGGCGAGCCCTGAGTGCAGGAGAGCGTAGTCGCCGGCGAGCGCGATGCCCGGGCCGGTCGCCGCCACGGCAACCGACGACCCGAGGCCGTAGGTGGCAAGCCCTACCCGGTAGGGCGGGTTCATCGCGAGGATAGCGCATCCGGCGTCGCAGGTGGTCCGCATCCTGCGTTCGGAGAGGATGGCAAGGGCAGGGTGGAACGGGCAGTCCCGGCAGAACGTCCGGGAGTAGCCCCGCGCGGAGAACCGTTCCGGCTCTCCGGTAGTGGCGGGAGGCTCGAGCAGCCGGTGCTCCCGGAGGAAGGGGCGGCCGGCCTCGAGGATCCGGGCGAGCACGTCCGGATCCGCCGGCGGCGGGTAGACGGTGACGGCGTGGAACACATCCCCCTCGTAACGGTTGAGGGGCGAGGTCCGCGACCAGGCAACCATGGCCGCCGTCCGGCGGTCGGCCGCCTGCGCCCGCCCGGCCATCGTGAGCCCCGGGTCCGCGAGGCTCCCCTCCCGGCCGCTCCGGGGTGCGGGGGTCTCCGGGACATCCGCATCCAGGAGGCCGGGCGTGACCCTGACGATGGCGATGCGGGAGAAGGTCTCCGAGGCTTCGAACGCCGCTTCGACCGCGGGGCCGATCGTCTCGCCGTCGGGTTCCAGCACCGGCACCCGGGCGACCTCGCCGTAGTAGCGGGAGTCCTGCACGACGTCTGATGCGGCCGCGCGCAGATCGTCGCCGACGACGATAACGACGCCGGCCCGGAGACCCTGGGCCGTTGCATGCACGAGCGGGTCCGCGCAGGCGTTGAGGCCGACGTGCTTGACGATCACGGCGGCCCTCCGCCCGGAGAGCGAGTCGCCGAGGGCGTACTCGACCGCCACCTTCTCGTTTGCGGTGATCGCGGCGCCGACTCGCCCGGCAAGATCCGATACCGGGTAGCCGGGGACGGTGTAGCACCGGTCGGCGGACCGGAGGATGGCGCGGGCGAGCGCCTCCTCGCCCTTCATGTGTCCCTCCCGGGGACGAGGTCGCACCCCGTGCATGCCGGGCACATCGTCAGCGCCCGGCGGGGGTCGAGCCCCGCCTCCCTGAGGATCCGCTCGTGGGCGGCAGAGAGCCGGAGCAGCCGGTCGGCGGGGGGCCGGGGCCGGCCGGCGAGGGACGCCGCCGGGGTGAGCGGGCGAAGCACCGGTATGACCCCGGCCGCGGCGAGATCGGTCATCACCCGCTCCAGGTCATCGTCGGTCTCCCCGAGGCCGACGATGACGTTTGAAAAGACCCTGCCCCTCCCGAAGAGCGCCACGGACCGGAAAAGCGCCTCGTGGACCGCCTCCCACGAAAGGCCGGGGCACATATCGCGAAAGAGCGTCTCCGTCGCTGCTTCGAGGTTGAACTTCACCTCGACGACGCCGAGGGCACGGAGCCGGGCCGGGGTCTCCGGGCCCGGGTAGATCGAGACGCCGATGGGGAGACCGAAGGGCGCGAGCGCCGCGACGACGTCGAGGACGTAGGCCTCCTCCTCCTCGATCGACGAGGCGACGCCGCTCGTGATCGCGATGGCGTCGATCCGGTCGGCCACGCTCTCGACCATCCCCACGACTTCGGCGATCCCCTTCCGCCGGCCGGGGAGGTGCGGCACCGTGCAGTAGCGGCAGTGAAAGATGCACGTCCCGCTGACGGTGACGTAGGCCTGGCGCGGACAGTGGAGCGCGGCGGCCTCGAGCCTGCCGCGGACCATGTCGCCGCCGATGAGGAGGTCGGCAACGCCCTCTCCCCGGTGGATGACCTCGATGGGGGCCGTCTCATCGATGCCGACCCGGGCCCGCCGATCGCCGAGAGAAAAGAAGAGCGAACCGGGCGCCCCCGCAGAGGGGCCGGCGGCGGAGCGGGAGATGTACTGATCCGCGGGTTCGCCGGAGAGGCGGACAGAGCCCGCCTCGAGCAGGCGGGCTTTCAGCCGGACCCATTCCATAGCGCCAGCGCCTCCTCGTATCGCGTGAAGAACGGTATTGCCGCCACCGCCCCGATCGCCCCCCGGCCGTCCATGAGAACGGAGAGCCTTCCATCGGTTATGGCGGCGAGATCGTCTGCCGAGACCTCGCCCCGCTTCACCTTTCCGCCGAACTCTTCGAGCGGTGCGGTGTCAAACCCGCGCCAGACCGCCATACCGGTCTCTTCCGAGAGGGTGTACTCCGTAAGGAGGTCGCGGTAGTGCCGGGCAAGCCCACCGGGGTCGGAGGTCGCGAACTCGCAGGCGATGGCGACGCAGTTCTTGGTCCGGTAGGGGACGGGATAGAGCTGGACGATGGTGTGGGAGAGGTAGCGGGAACGGTCGTCCTCGACGGCCCGCGCGATGTTGTGCGCGAGCGTCCAGGTGGCGCCTTCCTCCGGCGTATCGGTGTCGTCGATCCCGATGACCACGCGCTCGCGGCGGGGGAGCCAGATCGTCGAGCCCGCAAGACGCCCGCCGCCGGCGGGATCGCTTTTGTGGCGAACGACGCCGGATGCCGATGCGCGGCAGATGGATGCCCCCACGCCGCCGCCGCCGAGGCCCCGGTAGGTGACGGCGATCTCGTCGCCCTGGACGGCGACAGCGGCGATCCCCGCCGGGAAGACCGAACCTTCGAGAGCGAGGTCGGCGCTGCCGGCCGAGAGGATGTAACGGTTGGTCGCGCCCACGGTGCGGACGGAGCAGACGAGCGGGCTCTGCGCGTAGTGGCGCTTCACCCACATCGCGCCGCCGGTGCAGTCGAAGAACTCGATGAGTTCGACGTGCCCGCCGCTCTCGTCGGCCACCGCCACGATCTGCGGGTAGCGTATCGTGTAGGGATCAGAAAGTCTCTCCATAGAGCCCTGCCGCTTCGACGCCCTTGTTACCCCAGAGGACGGCGCCGAGTGCCCCTATACGGCCCTTCCGCCGGTTCGAGTCGATGAACCGGACACCCATCCGGGCGGCCTCCGCCTCCGCCTCTTCAAGCGTCAGGAGTTCGGTCTTGACCCTTCGTGCGTAGGAAGACTCCTCTGCAAACGCAATTCCCCTGTATACGGCGATGCCGGTGTCTTTGCTGACCGCTTCGGACTCGATGAAGTCGCGGACGTACTCGAGGAGGGCGTCCACTCTCCCCGGCCGGACGGCGAAGTTCAGGGCTGAACCGACGCAGTTGGTGGTCTTCTTCGGGACGGCGGGGTTCAACTGCACGAGGCGCATGTCCAGGTACTCCACCCCGGGGATCGTGCAGGCCTCGGCGCACTTGAGCGCGAGCACCCACGTGGCGCCCTCCTCCCGGGTATCGGTATCGTCGATCCCGATCGTCACCTTCTCGTAGAGCGGCGATGCGATCCGGACCCGGCATACCCGGGCGCCGCCGATACGGAGGTCGTCCTCGGAGGGATACTCGGCCCGGATCACCCCCGGCGCCTGGGTCAGGCAGGCGGCGACGCCGACACCGGCCCCGGCGATACCCGACCAGGTCGTCACCACCTCGTCCCCGTCGACCTCGACTCCCTCGAGCGCCTGTCCGCCGATCTCTCTTCCGGCCGCCCCGAACTTCGCCGGAGATAGCCCCAGGCGCGCAAGCATCGTCATCGTCGTGCCCTCGACGTGACAGGACCGGATGGCCCCGCCCGCCCGGATGCGGTTCGCCGCATCCCACTCGATCGTTCCCCGCGCCCGGCAATGCTCGCGGATCTCCGCAAGACCGGCGTTCTGGTCGACCATGGCAAGGTACTTCATCGAGAAGAGAGGCCCGAACCGGGCCCTGACGTCATCGGGTGTGAGCGTGATCATGATGTCACCGAAATAATCGTTAACAAGAATTTCGTTGATAACGATATTTAAGGGGATCGATCGCGAGGG
>MPOY01000369.1 GCA_001896715.1 Methanoculleus sp. EBM-46 | reverse complement strand
GAGGTGGCATCCCGGGCCCACGAGGCCGAGGTCGTCCACCGCACCGGCCTCGGGGACGTCGCCGCGAGCCGGTCGGGGGGCGTCGTCTGCCGGATGGGGCCCGGCATCCACGCGGATATCGCCCGATTTTACCCGGACGAACCCCTCTACGCCGTGAGTCTCGGCCCGCTCCCGACCGCCTCGGTCCTCTCGTCGGAGGAAGCAATGGCGCGGATAGCTTCTGCCTACCCGGATCGCTGCCCCCGCGATATCGCCGACTTCTGCTTCCTCTCACGGCAGTTTGCCGAGAGAAGTGGGCTCATCGCGCCGGATGTGCGAAAGGTGCTCTCTGCCTGCGACGCCGCGAAGATCCCGGCAAGCATGACGATGCTTGGAAACGGCGTCTTTGCTGCCGGCAATTCCGCAGAGCGCGTGCTTTCGGGATTCGGTGAGGTCTACCGCCTCAACGTCGCACGCTGCGGCGCATACTTGATCGAGATGAGACCATGATACCGAAAGATCATCCACGCTACCGCTCCCTCATCGCCCGCGAACGGCTGGCACGGTGCGCCCGCGAGGGTATCGTCGCCCTCGAGGGGCTTGCCGCCCACGGGCGCGGGGAGGCGTTTGACTACCTTATCGGAGAACGGACGAGCGAGAGCGCAGCTCTCGCCGCCCGGACGGCCGCCGCCATGCTTCTCTCTGCCCGGCACCCGGTGATATCGGTGAACGGCAACACCGCAGCGCTTGCGGCAGATGAGATTGCGGCCCTCCAGAAGGCAAGCGGCGCAGATGTCGAGGTGAACCTCTTCCACCGGACGGAGGAGCGAATACGGCTGATCACCCGGCTCCTTGAAGAGCACGGTGTCCGGGTCCTCTCCGGGACCGCGGAACGGCTCGTCCCGCTCGCTCACGACCGGGCGCTCTCGCTCCGGGAGGGGATCGGAGACGCCGACGTGGTCCTCGTGCCGCTCGAAGATGGGGACCGCTGCGCGGCGCTCCGGGCGATGGGGAAGACGGTCATCACCATCGATTTAAACCCGCTCTCCCGGACTGCCCGCACGGCGACCCTGACGATCGTCGATGAACTGACGCGCGCCGTCCCTGCCATCACCGTGGCGTGCGCCTCTCTATCGCCCGGCGAGGGCGAGCGCCTGATCGCCTCGCTTGACAATATCTATCTTCTCCGGGCGGCGATAGATGAGATGAGAGAGAGATTGAGCCATGCTCTGGAGTGAGGTCTACCGCCCGAAGCGGTGTGAGGATATCATCGGGCAGGATGCGGTCATCCGTTATCTCGTCTCGTTTGCGGATGCAGGAAGCGTGCCCCACATGATCCTATCGGGCCCGCACGGCACCGGGAAGACCGTGGCCGTCGAGTGCCTGGCAAAACGGCTCTACGGCGAGAACTGGGAGGCAAACACCACCTGTCTCAGCGCCGCCGATCTCCTCGGGCGGGGGAGGAGCGCCCTTGAGACGGACGAGCGCTTTGCCCAGATCTACCGAAAGGACCAGAGCCTGATCGTCAACTTCAAGTATGTCGTGAAATGGTATGCCTCGATGCGCCCGCTCGATGCCGACTTCAAACTGATGGTCTTCGAGGATGCCGAAGGCCTGACGTTTGAGGCGCAGCAGGCCCTGCGCCGCACCATGGAGCGCTACAGCGCCACCTGCCGGTTCATATTCGTCACCACCCGGCCATCGGCAATCATCCCCGCGATCGCGTCGCGCTGCCTGCCGCTCTTCTTCGCTCCGCTTGAGAGCGCGCTCATCCGCACCCGCCTGGCAGAGATCCTCGCCGCGGAAGCGGCTACATGCCCGGCCGACGACATCGACCTGATCGTCCACGCTGCCCGGGGCGACCTGCGACGGGCGATCACGTACCTCCAGATCGTTGCCGGGGCGGGAGAAGAGATCGACCTTGCAGAGGTGGCGCGCTCCGAGACCTCGAATGTGGCAACATCCGCGTTTGAAGCGCTCCGGGCCGGCAATTTTGCCGCCGCGCGCAGCATCGCCGAGTCGCTGATGATCGAGTACGGGCTCCCGGCGCGGGAGGTCGTCGGCGAACTCCGGCGGGCGGTCAGGCGCGAGTACAACCACCCTGCCCTTGCGATCGCGCTCGCCGATGCGGACTGTCAGCTCGGTCACAATGCAAACGATTTTGTACAGATCAATGCACTTCTTGCCCGGATTGCCCGGGAGGTGTCCAGTGAAGAAAGTACAGCAGCACTATGATGAGATCGCTGATATCTACGACGATCGCTACGATGGCAACCGCGGGAAGTACTATCACGGGCACATATCCGACCACGTGATGGGCGTTCTCCCCCAGGGCGGGTTCCTCCTCGATATCGGGTGCGGGACCGGGCTTTTCGTGCAACGCTACGTCGAAGAAGGGGGTCGGGCGGTCGGCCTCGATATAAGCCCGGGGATGGTCCGGCACGGGCGGCAGCGCTGCCCGGCGAGCGGGTTCTTTGTCGGGACCGCTGACGTCCTCCCGTTTAAAGATGCCACGTTCGATGCTCTTGCAAGCCTGCTCGCCTTCAGTTACGTTCCCGACCCGGAGGCGATGCTCCGGGAGTGCTACCGGATCTTAAAACCCGGCGGCCGGATCGCCGTCTGCACCCTCTCGCGGACGGTCTTCACGAGCATCGTTCCTATCGCCTACCAGGTGGGGGAGAAGGTCGGCCTGAAGAAGGTGGGCGTCGGGGACTTCGGCGAACACTACTACACCAACAGCGAGATTGCCAGGCTCTTTTGCGAGGCAGGATTCGAGGATGTCGCGGTCAGCCGGTGCTCGTTTGCGCACTTAAACCTCGCAGACCCGGTCTTTTACCTCGCCCGGAAGGTGGAGCCCTTCATCGAGGAGAACCTGCCATACCTCGCCTATAACGTCTGTGCGGGCGGGAAGAAGCCGGAGGGTTAGATCACTGTGTGGGCGGGATGCGGGAGTCACTCCCTGCTCCCACCCACCGGGCCGCATGGGAAGGCTCTGTTTTACGATGCAGAGACGATAACGGAATAGTTATATCCTGCCTCCCCGAACTCCTCCCCATGGAGCCGGTCGATATCGTCCTGACGAAGGATACGTTCGAGGTTCTCGCATCCGAGACCCGGCTCACGATCCTGAAGACCCTGAATGAACGCAGGATGACGATCACGGAGCTCGCAGACAACCTCGGCCTGGCAAAGTCCACCATCCATCACCACCTGCAGAAGTTGACCGGCGCCGGTTTTGTCGCTGCCGATGGTGACGGGCACGCCTGGGTATACTATGCGCTCACGCCGGAGGGACGCGCCCTCCTGCAGCCGCACGGCAGCGCCCGGATCCGGATCATCCTGACTGCGGGGCTGGCAAGCCTCGCCGGAGGGGTCTGTGCCCTCGCGGCCTTCCTGACCGCGCCGGTCCGGGAAGGGCCGGTATTTCCGGGACCGAAGGGCGGCGGCGGCCTCCCGGTCCCGGAGGGGGCGCCTGTGGAACTGCTCGTTGCCGGGGTCGCGCTCGCAACGGTCGGGGGGGCCCTCATGACGTATGCCTGCGTCCGGTGGCGGAACACGCGCGCGGCGGGGTACTTCCCTGCGGACGAAAAAAGCGCGTAGCCTCAATACATAGCTTTTGAAACCATTCGACCGGGATCGAACGGTTTCGCCGGTATTATCGTCTTTCTGCGAGAGAGAATCCATGTGGATGCCCGGGGTGTACCCGGTCTCGAAGGTTTTCGGCCTTCCCCCCGATGCGATCCACGGGAGAGAACGATGAAAGGAACGATATGGCTATTCTCCGGAATAAGCATCCTGATTCTGGCGCTCATTCTTGTAGGACTGACCGCCGCCGGCACCGCACCCCAGAACACGACATCAATCTCCGGCAAACCCGTTGCCGGGGATGCCGGTATCGCCCATCCCGATACGCCGGACGGCGCCGGCAACGTGGCGGCCGGGAACAATCGGTTCGCGTTCGACTTCTACCGGCGCCTCGCGACCGACCCGGCGCACGCGGGAGATAACCTCTTCTTCTC